>CAZIRO010000148.1:0-7038 GCA_964541595.1 uncultured Acidobacteriota bacterium | reverse complement strand
TCGATACCACTGGAAACTCCTCTATCTGCGTGGCTACGAAGTGCGACAGGTGGATGTCTGGATTCGTGCTTGCTGGGAACACCGGATCCGGCCCCGGCTGTATCCGGGCATTGTCTCTGCAATGCGGTGGATGCAGTCCCTGGGCCACCGGATCGTGCTGCTCAGCGGCACCCCGCGTCCGCTGGCCATGCCGCTCATGCAGTGGTTGCAATGTACGGAGGGCATTTTCGCTGATCCGGAAATCCGCAACGGGCGATTTACCGGACGGCTCCTTCGACCGCATCCGCACGGACGGTGGAAATACCGTTATGCGGAGATGTGGCTGCGTGCGCACGGCATGTCCTGGGCCGCCACCTGGGCCCTGGCTAACCGCTGGTGCGACCGTTACCTCCTGACTGCCGTCGCATGTCCCATTGTCGTGTGTCCCGATCCCCTGCTCCGTCCGCTGGCCCGCCGACGGCAATGGCCGATCATCGATACTCCCGATGACCCCCACGCCGTACGGAAAACCATGGCGGATATGCTGCAACGTGACGTAAGGTAACACTGTCCCGATGCGTTCCCGCCGATCCCGTTTTTTCTATCCGGGACAGAAGACGGAAGACCGGGGACGGGAAACCGGCATCCTATGGAATGGGGATACCGCATGGCCGAACGGGCACGCCACGGCGTCCCATTGCCTGTCCCGATCCCGGAAGCGTATACTGTTGCACAGTCCCGGTGAATGCATTAACTTATTGAAGTTCATTGTAGACGTGGAGGCGGAACGATGGTGCACCGTGAAATCACCATAGGCATCGGTGGCGCCGCAGGCGAAGGGATCGGACGCACGGGCGATTCGATTGCGAAGATCGCGGCGCGCCACGGTCTGCATATCTATGCATATAATAGCTATCAATCCGTGATCCGTGGGGGTCATGTCTGGCTCAGAATTCGCATTGCAAATGAAAAGATATACAATCATGGGGATGCCCTGCATATCGTTGTTGCCCTCAATACGGATACGGTGGAACGGCACCTTGCGGAAATCGAATCGGGCGGCTGGTTGGTGTACAACACCGATGGCGTCCGCATTCCGGAAGACCGGCGGTCGGATATCCAGTACTGCGGTGTGCCCTGCAAAGAAGTCTGCGCAGGGATCGGATATCAACCGGTCATGCAGAATACCGTTCTGCTCGGCGCACTGGTCTGGTTGCTGCAATTCGATTTCACCTATCTGGAATCCGTTTTACGGGACACCTTTCAGCACAAGGGCGAGCAGGTGGTCACGCGAAACGTTCAGGTAGCCCGACGCGGATACGAGTATGCCCGGACGCATTTTCGGCCGCTGCCGTTTTCTTTTCCCCGGGGTCGGAAACCACTGGCGGTCACGACGGGCAACGAAATGTTCGCACTGGGCGCGGTTGCAGCCGGCTGCAAGTTCTATGCGGCATATCCGATGACTCCGGCCTCATCGATCCTGCACTGGTTTGCCCGGTACGGACCCGAACTCGGTGTCGTGGTCAAACAGTGTGAGGACGAACTGGCAGTGATCAATTTCGCGATCGGTGCCGGATTTGCCGGTGTACGTGCGTTGTGTGCCACTTCCGGTGGCGGGTTTGCGCTGATGACGGAGGCGGTGGGACAGGCGGCGATGACGGAGACGCCGGTCGTGGTGATCAACGTCATGCGCGGAGGACCCTCGACGGGTTTACCGACGAAAACGGAACAGGGAGACTTCTGGCAGGTGTTTGGTGCCTCTCAGGGGGATTATCCGAAGGTCATCCTCGCGCCCACGGACGTGCTGGACTGTTATTACACGATGGTCGAGGCATTCAACTGGGCGGAACGGTATCAGATACCCGTGCTGGTGATCAGCGACCTGTACCTTTCGGAACACCGTGAAACGATCGATCCCGACGACGTCCGGTTCGACGTCCCCATCGATCGTGGCGAATCGGTCCTGCGTGAGTGGCCTGCGGATCGGCCATACCACCGCTATCAGGACACACCCAACGGTGTATCGCCGCGGGTGCTTCCGGGCACACCGGGGGTGTATTACACGGCGGCAACGGACGAGCACGACGAACGCGGGGTACTCATCAGTGACGTGTTCACCGATCCGGTCAAGCGCACGCAGATGATGAACAAGCGGATGCGCAAACTCACGCACATTCGCAGGGAGATCCCCGCTCCGGAAGTCATCGGACCATCCGCACCGGACGTCTTACTCGTCGGATGGGGTTCGACCAAGGGACTGTTGCAGGAAGCCGCGGACATCCTCAGCCGTGAGGGCGTGCGCACGAGTGTGCTTGCGTTGAAGTACCTGTACCCCTTCCCGGCGGAAGCAACCCGTGCGATCCTCGAACGTGCCGGTAAAGTCATCGTCGTGGAACAGAACTATTCCGGACAGATCGAACGTCATCTGCGTGCAGAAACCGGTTTTCTGCCGCACGCGCATGTTCACAAATACGACGGTGAACCCATGGAACCGATGTGGATCGTGCGGCAGGTCCGCGAACATCTTTAATGCATACGCATCTGGAAACGCACAAACGGAACCCTTGAACATGGGGGAAAACGATGGTCGCCAAGGCGGTCCTGAACGTCATCGATGAGATCAAAGACGCCCCCGCGGAGGACTATAAGGGACCGGTGGATCCGGACTGGTGTCCCGGCTGCGGGGACTATGGGGTACTCAAAGCCCTGCAGAAAGCGCTGGCATATCTGGAGATCGACCCGAGCCAGGTGGTGGTCGTCTCTGGAATCGGTTGTTCCTCGAACCTCCCGGGATTCATTCGTGCCTACGGGTTTCACGGCCTGCACGGCCGTGCTGTGCCCGTCGCGGAAGGGATCAAACTGGCCAACCCGCGTCTGCATGTTGTCGTGACCGGTGGAGACGGTGACGGATACGGTATCGGGCTGGCACATTTCGTCCACGCCTGCCGACGCAATATGGACATCACGTATGTCGTCATGAATAACCAGATCTACGGATTGACCACCGGCCAGACCTCGCCGACCACCATGAAGGGGGTTCGTACAAAATCGACCCCGTACGGGAACACAGAGATTCCGATCAACCCGTTGACCCTTGCCATCATGTCCGGCGCCACGTATGTGGCCCGCGGGTTTTCCGGGGATCCGAACCATCTGGCCATGCTGATCGCTCACGGCATCCGCCATCAGGGGTTTGCCCTCATCGACGTGTTTTCTCCCTGTGTGACGTACAACCACGTGAACACGTATGCCTGGTTCCGGAAACGGGTGTACCGGCTGGAGGAAACCGACCACGACCCGACCAATTTCATGCAGGCGATCGAAAAGGCCCTGGAGTTCGGTGACCGGATTCCCATCGGACTGTTTTATCTGCTGGAAGGCGCGGAAACCTACGAGAGCCAGGAACTCGCCTATCGAAAGGGAATCCCGGTGGATCAGCCACTCGGACTGCGCCCGGAAGATGGACGCAAACTCTTACAGACCATGATGTAATGGCCGAACCCGTTCACGTCCTGGAAGTTCACCATTTCGAGCGGCAGATTCACGGCCACCCGGTGATTCGAGTCGACCATCTGACATTACCGGCAGGGGAGACACTGGCCGTCATCGGTCTGACCGAGGCGGTTGCAGAGGTTTTGCTGCACCACCTCACCGGTCGGTTTTTGCCCGATGCAGGCGAGATTCGCCTGTTTGGCGTGCGCACGGCGGATATTCACCATGAGGACGAATGGTTTCCATTACTGCGCCGTATCGGTCTGTACGATCCACGTCTGCCGCTGATGGAAGAGTGGCCCGTACGGGTGACGTTGATCGCGACGTTTGCCATGGACTGGTCCACACCGCTGGATGCGCAGTGCGAGCGGGAAATCGCCGCGCTTGCACGCCGGGTCGGGCTGTCTGCGGCGGATCTGGACCGTCCCATGCAACTTGCCGACGATCGGATTCGCATGCGCATCCACCTTGCACGCGCTATTGCATTCCGTCCCGACTGGCTCATTCTGTTCTATCCCACCGAACGCCTGGCGGAACCGATCAGGATCGAGTTCGGCCGCCTGATCCGGAAGATCTGCCGCGACATGGCCGTGTTGTGGTTCACCCGGGACGAGCGTCTGGCCGCATGGGTGTGTGACCGCGTGGTGCACCTGGACCCGCACACCGGGACCGTACAGGAACGGTTCCGCCGACGCCGGTGGCGGTTCCGGTGGGTATTCAAATAGAATCCAACCGGCACGAATGCAGGCGAATCATCGGTACGCATATGGCACCCTGGAGTGACGCCCATCTGATCGTACACCTGCGTCGGGCACTGCATCCTCTGCCGGACCGGATACCGGCAGTACCCGCCGGAATGATGCCGGCAGTGGTGCTTGTCCCGCTGGAATGGGTCGCGCAACGGGCGCAATGGGATCTGATTCTGATCCAGCGGTCCGAACGGTTACCCCTGCATCGGGGACAAATGGCGTTCCCCGGGGGGATGATCGAACCCCACGACCGCACGCTGGTCGATGCGGTCCTGCGTGAAGTCGAAGAAGAGATCGGTCTGTCCCGCGAGCGGATTGAACCGGCAGGGATCCTCCCGCCGACCGCCACGGTGACCCGGTTCTGGGTCTGGCCGATCGTCGCCCGGGTGGTACCCCCCTGGCGTCCACGTCTGAATCCCGAAGAAGTCCAGGCACTGGTTCGCGTGCCACTGTACCACTTTTTACAGGCACACCACCACGAATGGCGATCCGTCGAGTTCCGGGGTCACGTCCACCGGGTGCACAATTTTGCCTATGGCAAATACGCCATCTGGGGGGCCACCGCCCGGATGATCGTGCATCTGCTCCACGTTGTGGCCTCGATCTACGGTCTGGACATCTCCTGGCTTGAGGATCCGGAAAACCATGCGTCCTAAAGTGCGCCTGGATCAGTTGCTCGTCGAACGCGGGTTTGTAGAATCCCGTACGCGTGCGCAGAGTCTGATCATTCAGGGATACTTCCGGGTGGACGGCCGTGTGGTCACCAAACCGGGTACCCGTGTGCGTCCCGATGCGGATATCCAGTGGATTCGCACACCGGAAACCGTGATCAGCCGGGGGGAATACAAACTGCGGCACGCACTGGACGTGTTCGCTGTGGACCCCGCGGGTCAGGTTGTGGTGGATATCGGCGCATCGACCGGTGGATTTACCCACTGTTTGCTGTCCCGGGGGGCACGGAAGGTCTACGCCGTGGACGTCGGACGCGGGCAACTCGATTGGCGACTGCGCCGGGACCCACGCGTCGTCGTGATGGAACGCACAAACGCCCGATACCTGACACGTGCGCATATCCCGGAACCCGTCCAGATCGTGACGATCGATGTGTCGTTTATCAGCGTGACGAAGATCCTGCCCGCTGTGGCGCGGCTGGACTTCCGCGGTGACGTACTCGTTCTGGTGAAACCACAGTTCGAACTCGCGCCGAAACACGTGGGCCGGGGTGGTATCGTGCGATCTCCCGAACGGTGGATCGAAGCCATCCTGCGCGTCGCGCATGCGGCCGTGGATCAGGGATTCTCCGTGCACGGATGGACATCGTCTCCGATTCGCGGCAGCAAGGGAAACCGCGAGTTTTTTCTGCACCTGCGGTACCCGGCAGCACCCGGTGGGATGGACATCCGGGACCTCGTCAACGACCTTCACCGGGTCCTTCACACGTCGGCCTGACCATGGTCACCGCTTTCGGAGAACCGCTATCCCCCCTGTACTTCTGAAGTCTATTCTGAAATCGGGACAGGCAATGGGACACGGCGTGTCCCCATGAACCCCGCGATCACCCGTCATCCAGGATACCCCGACACCCAACACCTGGGACCTGAGACCGGAGACCTGACACCTGACACCTGACACCTGTTTCCCGTCCCGATCTCAGGTCTATTGACTTGCACGATCGGTCTGGAAGGAATAAAATGTTTCAAAGAGTATCAGAAGAGTATCGGAAAGATGGACAGGGATCCTGCGGATGGCGTGTAGGGAATTCACAACGTCACCATTTTCGTTGACCGACCAGTAACACCTGCATATCCGTCTGGGTTCTGGCGAACACGGTGGATCCGTCCGTCCGAAAATTTGAGTATATGTCTCAGCGGTCTGCCCACGAAGCGACGTGCAGTGACAAGCGGGGAAGGAACAGGGTTCCCTGCGATGGTACCCCATCACTTCCCGGCACTGTGGACGTCATTGCATCTGGGTAGACGGATTGCGCAGGTTTCCGGTTTGCATCCCGTCACCGGATGCGGGTAATCTGAAACCGGAGGGGGATTGGGGGGCAACGGGTTGCGCTGTTTCCCAGGAGTCGTGCACACCGCACGTGACAACGTCCGGACCGGCCGACCGGGACGCGTCTGAGGGATACCCGGAGGAGGGACCGCATTGACGGATGGCCGACGCCGGCCCTCGTCAATGCACACTCATGCGCTGTTTTGTCACGCACACCACTGGCCGTGTCGCACCACACATGCATGCGCTGATACACCCATCGGTTCCGGGAGGTGGCGACGAAAGTACGGGCAGAATGTCTGTCCGATGTTCCGGTACAACGGAAGTGTCAGAACGCGTCCGGTATCGGACGATACGTGGGAGTTTCGCCGTGGTGGATGTATTCAGTCCGTTCAGTGAAGAAGAACGGCAACGATACCGTAAACGCAAAAAACAACAGGGCATTGTACTTGCAGCGCTCGGGTTCGCCCTGTTTTTACTCACACTTCCATTGCTCAACATCCTGAAGATCACGCGTGTGACCCTGCATCAGTGGCTTGTACTGCTGACCGTGACCGTGGTGCTGGAGTTCCTGCTGTGGCTGATTCCGTATCGCGGTTGGGATGTATTGCTGTATTGGGACCCACATTATGTCTACACACCGGCGCTGGTCGCTGCGATCCTGCTCAATCTCATCGGATACGCGGCACCGGAAATCCGGCTCCTCTGTTTGATGCTCTGGTTCAGCGTCCTGGTATTTCTCGCGGGGTTTGTCCCCTATCAGGGCGTCCTTGCCACATCCGGTGTGATGGTTGCCGGGTATCTGCTGACGCTCTGG
>CAZIRO010000147.1:0-7041 GCA_964541595.1 uncultured Acidobacteriota bacterium | reverse complement strand
GTACCATCAGTGTGGGATTCGGCGCCGGATGCCATCCGCCCATCGGAATCCGGCTCATGGACTCCACACCTCCGGCAATGACCAGATCCGCGTTCCCCAGCATGACGCGTTGCGCGGCAACTGCGATGGCCTCCAGTCCGGAAGCACAGAACCGGTTCAACGTGAATGCCGGCACATCCACTGGCAGACCGGCACGGAGGGCGGCGATGCGAGCGACGTTGAGCCCCTGTTCAGCTTCTGGCGTGGCACATCCGATGATCACATCGTCGATCAACATTCGATCGAACTCGGGAACCCGCTGAAGTAGTGCCTCGATGGCCAGTGCAAGTAAATCATCCGGACGCACATACCGAAGCAAACCCTTCGGTGCTTTTCCGATGGGCGTGCGCACGCCGGCGACGATGAATGCATCCCGACTCATGGGTACCTCCGGGTAAAGCGCATGTTTTCATCATAGCACAATCCGACGGATCGACGCATCTCCGGTGAGATCCGGGATCGGGACAGGAAATGGGACACTGCACGGTCCATGTCGACAGCGGTATATCGATTCCGCTGCGCACGTCCTTCCCTGATCCCCGACACCCGACACCTGGGACCTGACACCTGACACCCGACACCCGGTGTCCACCGGTCCATCCGTTCATCCGGTGCATTCCCTGTCCCGATCCTGGCCGATCTGCATTGACTTACTCGAAAAAAATACACAATATACGACTGCATCATCGTAACCCAGGGAGGTATCGGAATGGCGGAACTCTCCGCACGGGATCTGCGTCGCATGACCGAGGCCTGGCTGGATACGCCTTACGGACGCGTCCGATATTACCGGCTGACCGCATTGCAGGACGCGGGTATCGCCTCGATCGAACGGTTGCCGTACGCCATTAAGATCCTTCTGGAGAATCTGATTCGACATTGCGACGATCGTACCGTTACGGTTGAAGACGTCCTCACACTCGCGCGCTGGAACGTGCGAAACGTTTCCGCACATGAAATTGCGTTCATCCCGGCACGTATCATTTTACAGGACTTTTCCGGCGTCCCCTGTGTGGTTGATCTCGCGGCCATGCGGTCTGCCGTCCACCGTCTGGGCGGTGATCCCGCCCGCATCCATCCGGTGATCCCCGTTGACCTCGTCATTGACCATTCCGTGCAGGTGGACTTTTTTGGAACGACGCTGGCGTTTACGCTGAACGTCGAACGGGAATACGCCCGCAATCGGGAGCGGTACATATTTCTCAAGTGGGCGCAACGGGCCTTTCAAAACCTGCGCGTGGTGCCACCCGGTACGGGCATCGTTCATCAGGTCAATCTGGAATTTCTCGGCCGTGTTGTGGAAACCCGAACGGACGCGGATGGCGTACTCACGGCCTTCCCGGATACGCTGCTCGGGACGGACTCGCATACGACGATGATCAACGCGCTCGGGATTCTTGGCTGGGGCGTGGGCGGTATCGAAGCCGAAGCTGCCATGCTCGGCCAGCCATATTTCATGCTTGTTCCGGAAGTTATCGGTGTTCGTCTGGTGGGCGAACTTCCGGAAGGCGCCACGGCGACCGATCTCGTGTTGACGATCACGCACATGCTCCGGCAATACGGCGTCGTCGGCAAGTTTGTGGAGTTTTTCGGGCCGGGTGTGCACGCGCTGCGCGTCGAGGACCGGGCAACCATCGCGAATATGGCACCGGAATGCGGGTCCACGGTCAACATGTTTGCCGTGGACGACCGTACGCTTGAATATCTGCGTGCCTCTGGTCGTCCCCCGGAACGCATCGCCCTTGTGGACGCGTACACGAAAGCCCAGACGATGTTTATCGCACCGGACGCGCCGGAAGCGGTGTATACGGACGTCCTTGAACTGGACCTCTCGACCGTCGAACCGACCATCGCCGGCCCCCGTCGCCCGCACGATCGTATTCCGTTACGCGAGGCCCGTGCGGCGTTTCGTCGGGAGTTGACATCATTTCTTCCCGCGGACGGTGCAGCAGCGGATGTGCCTACCCTGTTACAGCATAAAGTCACCGTGCGTCTGGACTCGATTTGCAGCGAAATCGGGCACGGATCGATCGTCATCGCCGCGATCACCAGTTGCACGAACACATCCAATCCCACGGTGATGATCGCAGCCGGCCTGCTGGCGAAGAAAGCCGTCGAACGCGGACTCACGGTGCCGCCCTATGTGAAAACGAGTCTGGCACCCGGATCGCAGGTAGTCACGGACTATCTCCAGAACTCCGGACTGCTTCCCTATCTGGAAGCATTGCGGTTCCATCTTGTCGGGTACGGATGCACAACCTGTATCGGCAACAGCGGTCCGCTACCGGAATCGGTCACCCGCGCGATCGAGGATCACCATCTCGTGTCCGTTGCGGTGCTCAGTGGCAATCGCAATTTCGAGGGACGGATCCATTCGCACGTACGTGCCGCGTACCTTGCGTCCCCGCCGCTTGTGGTGGCCTATGCACTCGCCGGAACCATGGATATCGACATCCTGAATGATCCCATCGGTCGGGACCCGAACGGGCAACCGGTATACCTGCGAGACATCTGGCCCACACAGGAAGAAGTGCGCACTGTCCTCGAACGTGTCGTGCAACCGGAACACTTCCGACATCGCTATGCCCATGTATTCGAGGGAGACGAACGGTGGCAGTCGCTGACAGTTCCGGAGGGGGACCTCTATGCCTGGGACCCGGAATCGACCTACATTCAGGAACCTCCGTTCCTGATCGATACGCCCCCGGAGCCTCCCGCCTTAAACGACATTCACGATGCGCGCGTGCTTGTATTGCTCGGAGACTCCGTGACGACTGACCATATCTCTCCCGCCGGTGCCATCCCTGTGGACAGCCCCGCCGGCCAGTACCTGATCTCGCTCGGGGTGCAACCCTGGGAGTTCAATACGTTCGGCGCGCGTCGCGGGAATCACGAGGTCATGATCCGGGGCACGTTCGGTAACATCCGGTTGCGGAATCTCCTGGTTCCCGGGACCGAGGGTGGCTGGACTGTGCACTTTCCGTCCGGTCAGAAAATGACGATCTATGCAGCCGCCATGCAATACCGTAAGGAGGGCGTGCCACTTATCGTGATCGCCGGGAAGGAGTACGGTTCCGGCAGTTCACGTGACTGGGCGGCCAAAGGCACGGCGCTGCTGGGTGTCCGTGCGGTCATCGCGGAGAGTTTCGAACGCATTCATCGGAACAACCTGATCGGGATGGGTGTCCTGCCGCTGCAGTTCATGCCCGGACAGAACCGGGAGACCCTCGGACTCACCGGAGAAGAAGTGTATCATATCGAGGGGATCGCGGACGGTCTGACCCCACGGAAACGGTTACGGGTACGTGCTACACGTCCGGACGGGACGGAGATCGCGTTCACGGTGATCGCACGGCTCGATTCCTCCATGGAAGTCGAGTACTACCGGCACGGGGGCATTTTACCATACGTACTGCGGCAAATGCTTCATGCGCACAAACGTCTCGCATGATGTCTGTCCTCTGTCATGAACCCGGCGGTCGGTATGCGGATGCGTATGTGCTCGGGGCGGTCAGAGTGATTGCACTCTGCAGGCCGGACGGGTCAAACGTTGAATTCCGGTAGCAACGGATGGACGCGGTCCACCAGTCGTCGGGCAATCGATGCGGGTACCCGTCTCTGCCAGTCACGCCAGAGACGCGCAAGCAGCGGCTGTCCGAATCCCGTCCAGTGTTTGCGCGGATCCCGCCATAACCGGCGGTACACCGGTACCAGTCGGAACACCGTCTGAAAGTTCTGCACCATGCGGTCCGGACTGTGCCGATGTCGTACGTACTGCTGCGCCCGGCATCCGACCGCTTCCCGGACTGTCGGAGACTGCGTCCAGACCTCGATCTGACGCACCATCCCGGCAATGCCCTCGCGCAGCGAAACACGCGCGCAGATCCCGTTCGGCCAGTGCGCAAACGGTCGTCGGTACTGTACGATCACGGGACGTGCTGCGGACATGAGTGTCAGGACATCCAGCAGTGCATCGCCAGGAGACCACCGGGTGCAGACGTATGCGATATCGGCGAATGCCATACACGCGCGATACTCGGACGATCCAGCGGGAGCGACCACACGTACCCGTGCATGCAATCCGTACTGCAGGATCTGCCGATACAATGGTTCGTCCGCGGGAGTCCGGGTGACGACAAGTGCGGTCACCGACCGGCCGCGTTGATGCAGATCGCGCAGGCTTTGCAGCACGGGATCCATCTCCGGAGGGGTGATCCGTGTGGCAAATATCCCCAGCAGGGTATGGCCTTCCGGAATACCGAACCGCCGGCGGAGGGCCGCACGTTCCGCAGAAGACAGTCCGGGGGGCATGAACGACGGACCGATGCCCGGGGGGATCACATGAATCCCCGCATCCGGCAGACAGTCCCGCAGAGCCACAGCATCCTCCGGACTGTGTACAATCGCCGCCCATGCCATCTGAAGGAACGGACGGGTCAGCCGCAGTACGCGTCCCAGTTCCGAAATACGCACGTACTGTTCCCGGAGCAATTCTTTCCATACGGGCGCGACCGGGTCCGGGAACACGTCCCGCAGGGTTTCCACATTTCCCGTACGGACAGCCCATTCCAGCAGATGATGCAACCGCGATGGACCCACCACGGTGTCATGAAAAATGACCAGACCGGGATACGTCAGCAGAAACGCGTACACGAAATCGAACGTGCGATCGTTTGCGAGGTGATATACAAAAACGGTATCGTCCCGGTGTTGCGCGAATCGACAGATGAATTCCTGACAGGAGTGAACCGAATAGGATCGATGCCGGGATCGTGTCGGGGCGTGGGTCACGACGTGCACATCCAGACCCGCACGCGTGTGCAGTATCTCCGCCATGTGGTCGACGTATTCTGCCACGGCACCCGGCACCGGTGGCAACGGACCCAACATCCACACCGATGACGGTATACGCATGGCGTGTTGCTGCATTTTGCTCACTCAACCGACCGTGCGATCGCCTGCAGACGTTGCACGATCGGTTCCCAGCGGATAGCCGCGGCGACCGTGTTGCCGTTCTCTCCCAGGTGTTGTGCCAGATCTGCGTCATCCAGCATGATCTGAATGGCTGACGCGATCGCGCGGGGTTCTGGCGAACAAACCCAGCCGTTTTCCCCGTGACGCACGAATTCCAGCGGCCCCCCGCTGTCCGTTGTGGTGATGACCGGTTTATGCGCGAGAAAGGCTTCCAGCGGTACAAACCCGTAGTCCTCATCATACGGTCCGTAGAACACGCAACGGCAGCGTGCATACAGTTGCAGCAGGGTATCCTCCGAGGCATCCGGGTACCACCGCACGCGTTCCTGCAGATGATACGCACGCAGCATGGCCCGAATCCTGTCAGATTCGGATCCCCGGCCCACCAGCCACAGTTGATAATCACCGCGGACGTGCAGGAGACTCTGAATGAGCAGCGCGGTCCGTTTATGCGGTTCCAGACGCTGAACAACGAGTACGGCAGGTTCGTAATCCACACAGTAGAACCGGTCCGCGCGCGGCGGCGGCGGATATACGACTTCCGCATCCAGATCCAGGTACCTCTGCAGACGACGGCGCACATTTGCGGAGATCGTCCACAGCGCAACGGCTTCGTTCAATGCCTGTCGATCGGCTTCAACGTACCAGCGCATGAGTTGAATACTGTCCGGTCGATCACATCCGTATCCCGAGTATGGTGTATCGGCGAACTCATACACCTCGCGGAATTGATGGATCAACCAGACGACTTTCCGCGGATGACGTATGAGATACGCGGGGGCCTTCATTGCCAGCACGCAGTCCACACCGGTTGCCCCGTCCGCAGGGATCTCCAGCCACCGCCAGAGCAATGCACTTTGCAGTGCTGCCGTATGTGGCCAGGAACGAAAGGGCATTGCTACCGTGTCCACATCACAACCCGCAGCGTGCAGACGACGCACGATCTCCTGACACAACCGTTCGGCACCACCGGTCATCCAGAACAATTTCGGAGAACACACCAGTATACGTACCATGGGTGTGCAAACGGGACAATCCGATGTCCGTACACGTCAATCATGGGGTTTATATGCGAGCACGTAGTACTCCACCGGCCCGTACAAAAACTGATTGAGCCGGCGGACCAGATCGGTCAGATAGGCCCACACGGCGGACGACGGATCGGATGGTGCCGGTTCGGGTACGGGAAGTTTTGCATCGTCGGGTAAGGGTGTGATAAACCGGGGTTCCACGCGTTCAAATCCGATATACCGCAACATAAACACCAGCGTCTGCGGATGTACGGGATAGACGTGCGTCGGATCCAGTAAGAACGTATGATGAAAGGCAAATACGGACAGCGGATTCACCGTTTCGATGAGAATGGGTGCTCCTGGTTTCATCGCCAGAAACAGATGTTTCAGCAATGTGAACACATCGTCCGGCATCAGGTGCTCGACCATTTGCGCGCAGAACACGCCGCCGATCGTGTTCGCAGACAACCCGCGCACGTGTGCCAGCGCGTCTTCAGCGACGACCCGCAACCCCCGCTCCCGTAGCCGGCGCACGGCCCATTGATTGATCTCGACCCCGTATGCATCCTTACCGATTTCCCGCATCAATTCGAGGAACTCCCCCCGCCCGCAGCCGATGTCGACGATGGGTTCCGGCGCATCGGCAAAAATCCCGATGTAGTTCCGCAGTTTTCCTTTTAACCAGTCGGATGAACCGCGAAAGATTTCTTCAAAGACCATGTAGCGAAAGTCCTGACTCAGCGGCAGTTCGGCCAGTCCCCGATCCTGCACCTTTTCACGGGAATACGCCGGATTCGGAGCATTTCGGGCAACCGCCTGTTTCAATGCCTCGATCTCCACCTGCAGTGCCTGCCAGCGCATGGGTTCCGGATGGACTCTCGGATATGTCTGTTGCAGGGTATTCCAGAGTTCTTCCACCTGCTGAACGTAATGCCGGACCTGAACGTGCATTTGTGACCAGATCCGGTCCCGTTGTTGGACAAAATGCCAGATCTCCTGGATCTGGTGCATCCAT
>CAZIRO010000146.1:0-7191 GCA_964541595.1 uncultured Acidobacteriota bacterium | reverse complement strand
CACTCAGTGAATGGCACGGGTCTGCCAGGCGTTTCGTGTGGCGGGTACCTGCCTTGCCGGTGGGGGACAACCCCGGATATGCGGCGCCTGCGGATTGAATACAAACCGCCATTCGCGATGTGTCCTTCCCGGGCCACATTGAATCAATGCTTCGCCATCGTCCGCGCTCGTCACACCGACAACCGGACCCACCGGCCGTTCCGTCACCCGTCCGTTCTGCAGGATATATAACCACCTGCCGACGAACGGTTCCCGGTACAATCGGCGCAACAGCCGTTGTTTCGGCGGCTGGGTCTGGATCATATTCTGAAAATCCTGCACGGTGGGGAATCGGCGGTTGCGGTAGTAGAAATATTCAATCGCCTGGACATACTGTCCGGCGCGCCAGATCAATTCCCGTTCCTTTTCTATGGTCGCCAACTTGACCCAATCCGGCAGCGCTACGCCCAGGAAGATATGCATCACGATGAGTTCCACCATCAATGCCATCAGGGCGATCCCGGAACGATTTCGTGCTCGATCCCGTGCAGGCCAAACCCGTCGAAACTCGTCCCATACCCACCGGCACCAGCGGGACCACCACGCACACACATTGATCCCCCTATGCGCCACGTACGGAACCCGATTCCGGTTCGTCATCCCGACACTCCGATACGGTGTCCCGTTCAAATGCATCATGCACCGACCGTAGCAACCGTATGTTCTTCCAGCAATGTCTGCAGTTCCTGCCAGGCACCCGCACGCGTGATCCATCCTCCCCCCACGACACGATCACCTGCGTCATAAAACACGGCAGCCTGTCCGGGGGTGATCGCCCGCTGGGGTTCCGTAAAATGCACGAGCACCCGACGATTGGAAAGCGGATAGACCACGGCCGGGGCTTCCGGATGGCGGTACCGCACGCGGACACGCAGGTACAGCGGCTGACCGTCCGGTACGAACGCCATCCAATTCACGCCTTCGGCGAGCAGCGCATCCCGCATGAGCATCTCTTCCGGTCCGATGACGACTGTTTGTGTGTCCGGATCCAGATCGACGACATACATCGGTCGACCCAGTGCCACCCCAAGACCGCGCCGCTGCCCGATCGTGAAATGATGCACTCCGGAGTGTTCCCCGACCACACGACCGTCGACGGTTACGATCTTTCCGTACAGATCCGGCCGGTCACCCAGCACGCGCCGCAAAAACGCCCGGTAATCGCCGTCCGGAATGAAACACAACTGCTGGCTGTCCGGTTTCTGTGCAGTGACGAGCCCCCTGCGTGCAGCGTATGCACGCACTTCCGGTTTGGTCCATTCTCCGAGGGGAAACAGTGCCCGCGCCAGCTGGTCCTGCGACAGTTCAAAGAGGAAATAACTCTGATCTTTCTGGCGATCCCGTGCTTTGAACAGGCAGTACCGGCGTGTGCGCGGATCCTGTACCAGACGGACGTAATGCCCGGTCGCCACATACGTGCATCCGAGCATATCCGCGCGTCGGACCAGCGCGTCAAATTTCAGGACAGTATTACAGGTCACGCATGGGATCGGGGTACGTCCCTGCAGATATGCACGCACAAACGGGCCGATAATGGTGCGCCGGAACTCGTCTTCCAGATTGAGCACATAATGTCGAATTCCCAGCATCGCTGCCACACGACGGGCGTCATAGGTGTCCTCCACCGAACAACACCGGCCCGTACGCACCGGGGCGTGTGCGCGCTGGTCCCAGAGCTGCATGGTCACCCCGATAACCTCGTACCCCATCTCCTGCAGGAGCGCAGCCGTGACCGAACTGTCCACGCCGCCACTCATGGCGACCAGTACACGTTCCCGCATAGTCCTTTCCGATTTTCCCGAATGATTCGTCCTATTGGTCCTATCGGTTCTATCCGCGTATAATTTAACCCCCTGCGCATGCTGAACAACCATACGGCGACTTCACGGGAGACCCGGATGTCCGGATGGAAATTCGATCCTCGCCATATGGAGGAACTCATCGATCCGGAACGGTACCGGAGAGAACGACCGGAACGGTGGTTCGATCGACTCGGGATCCCCCGTCGGGCGCGGGTTCTGGATCTCGGAATCGGTCCGGGGTTTTACATCCCGTGGATTCTGGACCGTATCGATTCTCCGGACCAGATCGTCGGTGCGGACACACGGATGGAAATGCTGCAACGCGCACGCACGCATTTATATCGCCACATCGGTCGCTCCATCGCACTCGTCCAGGTGGACGAGCCGATGCTCCCGTTTCGTGGTGAATCGTTTGACGTGATCCTCTGTGCGCATCTGCTGCATGAATTTCATGACCGCGCTGCCACGTATCGTGAGTTGTATCGTATTCTGCGTTCGTCCGGCGTGGTCTGGTTCTGGGACTGGGCACCGGACGGAGACCCCGCATTGGGTCCCCCGATCGAACACCGTATCGCACCGCACATCGTGCTCGACGAACTCCGCCATCTGCGCTGGACCGCAGAGCGTGTGGTCATTGACCTGCCCGACCGGTACTTCATCCGCGCGCGCAAATCGTAATCCGCGGTATCCCATCCGTACGATTATTTCAGCACGACCTGTTGCTGTCGGCTATACAGCAGCGCGTTCCACAGCAGTTTAAACGTGCCGTGCGGCAATGCGCGAAACTGCACCCGCGGCCCGAACAGAACGATCCGGCCCCGACCCAGCGTCACTTCCACGATCGCCGCTTTCCGATAGATGTATTCCGGATGCCAGATCCAGCCGCTCTTTAAGGGATTCCGATCCGGGTACTGTGCGATCACCCGAACCCGGTGACGCGCGCCTTCCGGGATCACAAACGTCGGACTGTGGCGGAAAAAGACGTACCCCACCGGCGGCATGCCATAGGCCACCGGATGGGACGCATCAAATTCGGCCTCCAGCACCGATCCCGGACAGAAGAACACCTGACGATCGATGGGACGGTAACGGCCGTCGGCGTCTTTCCGGAGCAATACATTCTCGACGGGCACGTGCAGGTCCCGAATCGCCATCATGGCCGCGCTGCCGAGCGTGATCAGGGTGCCACCCTGTTCGACAAACCGGCGCACTTTTTCTACGCCGGACGCACCCATGGGCGCACGCATCGCGTATGCGGACGGAAGTGGTCCCGTGCGGTCCATTCGTCCTCCGCGCGCGGGTTCCAGTTCCGTACCGATTCGCGCTCCGTCCGGCAGGATGAGGACGTCCCATCGGTCCGGATCAAGTACCTGAACGACCTCGCCGCCCCATACTTTCCGATACGGAACCCCATACTGTTCCATCAGCCATCGGGTCCAACCTTCGTCCATATTGCCGCCGTATGTATCGTAGAGTGCAATACGCGGCAGTCGCAATTCCCAGACGTCCAGTTTCTCGGTAAGGCGTGCGATCGCCTGCATGTGCACGCCGTTTGTGCGGACGAGTGCTTGCAGATCCACACGACGCGCGTCTTTTGTCAGCAGCAGAAACGTACCGGGCGGATACGTCGTCCTGCCGAACGGTGTCGGCACGCGCAGTCGATACAGCCGCACCCCCTCCCGCAGCAGTGCAAACGCCAGACGGTAAGCGGGATTGGTGCCCGGTGCCCAGAGATAGGCCACCGGCACCGCGTCAGTAGACGATCGGATCTCACCCGGCGGCCAGGGGAGCTCGTCCGTGATCGGTATCAGATCATCGCGCAATGCGGGCGGTACGGGCGTGGACAGGCGCACCACGTCCACGTCCATTAAATACGTCAAGGTCCAGCCGGCAATATCGTACGGCGGCGTCGGGGGACCACCGGGATACTGTGTGATGTTCGGATACACCTGTGGCTCCATCAGGTCGAGGATCCACGGCCGGAACGGTTGATCCGTCGGGATCACGATCGATCCCGGCGGGATCACGCGGTCCTGTAATACATGTGACCCCTGTGTACGATACACGCGAACACCCGCACGGATCATCGCATTCGCCAGTTCGATCGCACGGCTGAAATCTGTCTGATCGGCGGGCAGCACGTATGCATACGGGGGTTCCGTGCGGCCGCGATGGATGTTCCTCCGGGCGACCTGATAGATACCCGCCAGGAACTGTTCCCGGTAACGTGCGGCGATATCCAGAACCCCCATCGACGCGGTGAGCATGTATTCAATGGAATCACGCAATCGCCAGGTCCGTTCGGTCAGGGGATGCGGGTAGTCGCCCGTGGGACGCAACTGCGTCTGTTTGGGGAGCACTTTTCGCGGTGCGGGATCGGCGATCCCCGTTTCGGTCAGAATTCCGATCATGTTGTGAAAATACGCAGCCGTGCGTAATCCCCCGTTCCACCACGCGGAGAAAATCCGACGTGAGACCACGCCCGGTTTGCCCTCGCGTTCGAACCGCCACTTCATGGCCGCGGATACGAGTTCGATCCCCCGGATGACCAGCGGGTCGATATGAAAATTAAACGGATCCTCGAACGGTGGCACGAAAATGGCCGTACCCCGCGGCGCCTGTTGATGGTGGTTGAACACGATCTGCGGAAACCATTCACGGTACAACACACGGGCGACGGCACGGGATTCGGTCTGGGTCATCAGCAGGAAATCGCGGTTGTTGTCGTGCCCGATATAGGGATGGTACAACTCGGGGATGCGCAAATTGCCGTGTTCCCGATACCAGTGCACCACGAGATCCATCCCATCGGGATTGACACAGGGCGCAAGCAATAAAATGACATCGCGAAGAATGCGACGGATTTCTTCACTATCTCCCACAGCCAGCCGGTACGCGAGTTCGATCGCATGTTGCGGATGTGCGATCTCCGTGGAATGCAGGCCACTGTCGATCCACACCACGGCCTTTCCTGTGTGAATGAGTTCCCGGGCCTCTTCTTCCGACCGGACGTCCGCCAGAGCCAGTCGACGCGCAATTGTACGGTACATGTCCAGGTGGTGCAGGTTTTCCGGCGCGGAGATGATGGCCAGGATCATCGGTCGTCCCCGTGTGGATCGACCGAATTCGACGACCTGAACACGGTCGGAACGTTCATCGAGTATGCGGAAATAGCGGAGCAGCATGGAATAATCGGCCAGGCGGTAATCCGCGCCAATGGGAAATCCGAAGACCTCTTCCGGAGAAGGAATCGCTCCGGATGCGGCACGAACGGCTGTCGTGCCGACATGGACGACGATACATAGTACGCACGTCCATCCCAGGACGGCAAACGTCTTACGCATCCACATGGCGTTTGACCTCACATGGTATGCAACACGGTGGGAGCATGATCAATCGAAACTCCATGCGCATCCGGTTCAACGTACCGTTCCGGATGTGCATCGGTACGTCTGTTCCCCGCGTCTATCGGGTGTCCGATTCCATATCCACAAGCCACGCCACAGGACGGTCTTCCTGTCGCACACGGTCTACATAAGCCCGAATCGCTTCACCGTACCATTGCATGACCTGATGCGTCAGCAGTCCCACCTGTCCCGATCCGACCGTATGCGCGTCGATCTGCACAACGGGCACCACGCCCTTGAGAGAACTCGTCATGAACACCTCCCGGGCTGCATACAGATCGTCCACAGGGATATGGGTTTCCTCAACGCGGATCCCGTACCGATGCAACAATTGAATCACCAGTCGCCGGGTGACACCGTCCAGAATGCCGACGTCGAGTGCGGGGGTGCGAACGGTGCCGTCGGCCATAACGAGAAAAATGTTACTGCTCGCACATTCGGCCACCCAGTCGGCATAATTGAGCATCAGTCCTTCCACACCGCCTGCTTGCACGGCCGCACGGTATGCATACACGTTATTCAACAAATTACTCGATTTCACACTGGGATCGAGCGAAAACGCAGGGTTGCGCCGGATCGGAACCAGTGCAATGCGTACACCGCGTGTGTACCACTCCTCCGGAAACGGCGTAAACGGCTTGCCGATGATGATGACCGTCGGGACGCGCGGTGCTTTTGGTTCCAGGACGATGTCCCCGACGCCGCCGGTTACGATAATGCGAATATACGCCGGACCGGACGCATACCGATCCGCCAGGGACCGGCAAACGGTCCAGAGTTCATCGGCCGTGTAAGGTACCTGGATGCGCAAATAATTCGCGGACCGCAGCAGGCGGTGATAGTGTTCAAGAAACAACCATGGAATGCCATCATACGTGCGAAACGTCTCATAGACGCTTTCTCCGAATATGAATCCCCGGTCGAACACGGAAACGCGGGCTTCATCTGCCGGAAAATACGTCCCGTTGATCCAGACGGTGGCTTCAGGAAGCATACGTGCACCTCAAAACGTGTCGAACGAGATGGGCTAAAGTGACGATCAGTTTATCGACCCGGTGGGCAATTGACAAACGCCACAGCCGCGGTTTAGAATGATTTTTACAGATTTGCATCTTGAAATCGGGACGGAAAATGGGACGCTGTGGATCGGCAGGCGATCATGCAGTATCCCCTTCTGATGTGACAGCGCGCTTCCCGAGACCTGACACCCGGCATCTGACACCCGCGACCGGAGTCCACCAGAACACCTGCGCATCCTGTGGTCCTTCTGTCCCATTCCCTGTCCCGTTCCCCATTACATATCTTTGAACGTCAGGCTGGAGGCGGTCATGTGGGATGCCACCCGATCCGCACATATATCCAGGTTACGCATCGGTTTACTCACGGCAGTCCTGATACTCCTCGTGGTGCTCGGTCAGGCGCGTCCACCGGGCGTACTGGAATCGCCGGGGCCGAAATATCCGGACGTTGCCTATTGGGTTTCCGGGTCGCATTCGCATGCGGTACGGGATGTGGTGGTACAATATGGCACATTTGTACTGACGCACACGCGACCGGAGCACGGGCGCGTCCGGGTCGTTCGGAGAAACCCGCTCTGGATCCAGGGCCGGCCGGTGGATCTACATACCCCGGCGGCGCACATTCCGATGGCATGGCGCGGTCACTGGGGGGAGACCGGCCTGTACATTGTGCAATTGATCGGGCCACTGCGCGCGGAATGGCTTCGCACGCTGGAACAACTGGGTGTGCGATGGTTACCGACGGGATATTTTCGCCCGTTTGCGCGACTGGCATGGATTCCGGGGGATCGGCTCCGGGACGTCCAGATGCAACCGTACGTGAACTGGGTGGGCGTATACCATCCGTGGTGGCGCGGACCGCGTGCACGGGGTGACCGTCAGGGACGGCCGGTCGTTCTGGTCCGCCAATCCCATGCCCGCTGG
>CAZIRO010000145.1:0-7193 GCA_964541595.1 uncultured Acidobacteriota bacterium | reverse complement strand
TCGATTCTACAAGGGAGGCCCTTTCTGCTCTACTTCATATTTGCCAAACTCCAGTCATATACAGGAAATATTCGTGGGGTCTCGGGTGGGGAAACTGGAAACAACCAACGGCTGGATTCAAGCGCCAGCCCACGAAAAAAGAAGCCAGCGAGAGCAGCGAAAGGAACAGGAAACCCACCAGGAGGTAGAAGACCCGCCGGGACCGTGTGTTCCATTTCATGCAGGCCGATCCGATAATGACCGGGGTGATCAATCCCAGGAAAATGCCGAAACCCGTATAAATGGAGAGAAAATTGATCACCAGGATGCACGCGTACCGTTGCAGGGGGTTTCGAAGGGTCAGACAGTGACCGTACAGCAGGAGCAAAAGGAGTGGCACAGCGGCGTAGGAGAGATTCGGTGTGATCAGGAAGATGGACGCCTGACCCATACTCAAAAACAGCAGGGGCACCACCCCGTCCCACCACTCCCACCGCCCGGTGATCCGTTTCTTTAACACGAGCGCCAGCAGGGCGTTCAACACCATGACGCCCCCGATGACGAGTGACTCAACGCGGGTATCCCATCGGCTGAGTTCGGCGACGATCTTCGTCAGGACGAGTCCGATCCCCATCCGATGCGGGCCATGCTGCCAGCGAAAGAGTGTCCACAGGTCTTCTCCCCTGAACAGGGGCGTATAGAAGTCCCACTGATCCAAAAAGAGCATGTTGGCCGCATGCTGGTGGATATGGAAAAGCAACCGCGCTGAGAGACCCAGGTAGACGGCGGTAATCCATGCGATGGTAACGGAAGGTGCGCTTTTACGTGCCCGTTCTATCCACTTCCTCAAATCCCCGGCTTCGGGGTTCATTCGTCTGATCCCTGTCCCGACGTGCCCACACGCTGGCAAATGCGCCTCAGCCGGCAATGCGGAAGATACGCACCACGCGCATCAGCGCGTCCACGAGCGTATCGATATCGTCCCGATCGTTGTAAATATACAGACTGGCGCGTACGGTATTGTCCATACCCAACCGCCGCATGAGCGGCTGGGCGCAGTGGTGACCCGAACGGACGGCTACACCGTGTTCATCCAGAATATGGGCGACGTCATGGGGATGGGCTTTTTCGAACGTAAAGGAGATGACGCCCAGGCGGGGGCCCTCTTCCGGTCCGTACAGACAGATACCGGGCACCGTTTTCAACCGCTCCAGGGCGTAGTGCAACAGTGCGCGTTCATGCGCGTAGACGGCGTCCATACCAATCGCGGTCAGATAGTCGACCGCCGCACCCAGGCCGATCCCTCCCGCGATATTGGGCGTGCCCGCCTCATATTTCCAGGGCAACTCGTTCCACGTTGCACCCTCAACCGTCACGGTCGCGATCATATCCCCGCCGTACAGGAACGGTTCCATCTGTTCCAGCCGCTCCTCCCGTGCGTAGAGAAACCCGATACCGGTCGGCCCGAGCATCTTATGGCCGGAAACGACGAGGAAATCCACGCCCAATGCCTGCACGTTGATGGGCAGGTGCGGCGCACCCTGTGCTGCATCCACCAGTGTAACGATCTCGCGTTCCCGGGCAGCACGGACCATATCTTCCACAGGGTTGACTGTCCCCAGTACGTTGGATGCCATCGTGAACGCGGCAAGTCGCACGCGTGGGCGTTCGAGCAGGGTATAATACTGGTCCAGCCGCAGCCGTCCCGTGTCGTCCACATCCACAAAGTGCAAACGAACACCACGATAACGGCGCAGAAACTGCCAGGGCACGATATTCGAATGGTGTTCCATAATGGTCAGGACGATCTCATCCCCTTCCCGAAGGTGCCACAGGCCCCACGCATAGGCGACGAGATTGATCGCTTCCGTGGCATTCCGTACGAACACGATCTCGCGCCAGGAGCGGGCGCCGATAAACCGTGCTACCTTACGGTGCGCTTCTTCATAGGCGACCGTGGCTTCGTAACTCAACGTGTGCACCGCGCGGTGGATATTGGCATTGGATGTGCGATAAAACTGCGCAACGGCTTCGATGACACACTGCGGACGCTGGGTGGTTGCCGCATTGTCCAGATATACGATCGGACGTCCATGAATCCGCCGGGCAAAGATCGGAAAATCTTTCCGAATGGCCGACACGTCCAGGGATGACACCACTTTCGGATCCTGCATGGTCTGCCTCACTTCCGGCAAAGTGCCGGGAGTTAACGCGCTTCCGGTTCGACATCGATCCATACGATCCCATCCGTAATCCGGACGGGATAGGTCTGGACCGGTTCAAATGCCGGCATCGACAGCACATCGCCGGTTCGAATATCAAACCGCGCGCCGTGGTACGCGCAGCGGATCACGTATTCATCCTCAAGGGTACCGTCGTGCAGGGGGTATTCCATATGGGTGCACACGTCCCGGAACGCGTATACCGTGTCCCCCTTGCGTATGAGCACGATGGGTTCCCCTTCTGCCTCGAAGGCATAGGGCCGATTTTCCTCTTCAAGCGCGGTCAATTCCGTCACACGCACCCATCGACTCATCGCTCGCACACTCCGCAACATCAGGATGACTGCCGTACGGACGGGTTCGATGCGGCATCCGCTGTCGATGCGGGGGCGGTCTCCCGTTCCTCCTCATCCGGCCACCGGTGGATGCCGTACAGGCCCGCTTTCAGCACTTTCAGTCCGAGCAACGCGCATTTGAGCCGCATCGGACTGACCTGAATTCCCAGCGCCTCCAGCATGTCATCTTTCGTCATGGCGCGGACTTCTTCCAGCGGTTTGCCCTTCACGCGTTCGGTCAGAATGGAGGTCGCGGCCATACTGATGACACACCCCTTTCCGGAAAACCGAATATCCTCGATGCGTCCTTCCCGGGTGCGGATATCGATGCGGATGACATCCCCACAGGAGGGATTCCCCTCCTCGTAAGAGATGTCCGCATTCTCCAGCGTTCCATAGTTTCGCGGATTTTCATAGTGGTCGAGCAGGTATTCGTAAATCTGGCTTTCGTAGAAACTCATGATTTACTCCTCAGCCCATTTGCGCGTAATACCGGTCAGGATGCGTTCACGCACGTCCTTTAGTTTAATCGCTTCAATGGCCGGTGCCAAGAACCCTTCCACGATGAGTTTCCGCGCGGTCTGTTCATCCAGGCCACGACTCATCAGGTAAAACAACTGTTCTTCGTCGATCTCTCCGACGGATGCGCTGTGTCCGCACCGGACCTGATTCGCTTCGATCTCCAGTGCCGGAATCGCATCCGCGTGGGCTCCGGGATTGAGCATCAGGATGTGATCCGCAAGGAAAGCGTCCGCATTCTGGGCTTCCGGTTCCAGGCGCACCATCCCGTAAAAGACATTGCGCGCACGGTCTTTCAGGACGCCGCGCATGAGTACATCACTCGTGGTATACGGACCGAGATGCTGAACGTACAGTTGCGTATCGAAATGCTGACGTTCGTGCCCGAACAGCACATGCACATCCCGCAGATCCGCACCCGGTGCATGCAGCCGGATATGATGGCGACCCTGGGTTAAACGTCCACCAAACCATCCGCTCGCCCACTGCAACCGTCCATCCCGATGGACCGCCGCCTGGTAGAAGACAAAATCATAGGCCCGTTCCGCGTCGTTCCAGACGCACTGCAGGTTCAACGCCCCGTCTTGCCCCACGGTCACATCCAGCCCGACAATAGCCATTCCCTCCAGATGGGCGGACGCGGCGGTCATTTCCAGGAGGACGGTGCCGCTACCGTGCGGATGGGTGCGAATCACGATGGGGATGTTCAGGACCTCGCCGGAGCGGGTCCGTTCGATACGGATACCGATATGGGGAACCGTATCAGATGTAGTCCCCAGAAACTCGATCCAGAGACCGTCCTGCCAGAGGCCCAGCAGGTACGCCGACGCCCTGCTGAGGTCCAGTGGGATCAGCGTTTCCTCCTTGAGAAATGCCAGCAGCCGGGGATCGTTCTGTTCGACGAGTGTGCGAAACCGGGTGATCCGGACACCTGCCTGCCACTCCGGGCGTGGGGGTTCAACAAAGATCGTGTCATCCCGGATTATGATCCAGGTGTATGTGGGATCGAGTTGACCCTGCGGGTGCTCGACCGTATGTAAAGACGTCGGCCAGCCGTATCGTTCTGGATGAAACCCGGTCAGTCGGGTATAGCGCGATTCCGGCCATGTGAGACGGTCCTGCGCCTGCCGGGCACAGAACCGACGCCATTCGCGCAACCACGCAGGCTCGCCCCGATGTTCTTCCAACCACTGCTGGAGCGCTGCCGGATGTTCCAGAAGCGCAATCGCTACCGTTTCTGCGGGCATGATAATTTCCCCCCGTTGCAATTTGTCTTCGGACCGGTTAGATTGAAACGGTTCAGTGTAGCCGAAAAGAAAAAGGATTGGGGGACACCCGAACAGTCATCCGGGTGCCCCCGTCGGTTGCATTAACCGACCGCCCCCTCCATCTCCAACTGAATCAAACGATTCAGTTCGATGGCATATTCCATCGGCAATTCTTTTGCAAACGGTTCCAGGAACCCAAGTACGATCAGCGCGAGGGCTTCGGCTTCTGTCAATCCGCGGGACATCAGATAAAAGATCTGATCCTCACTGATCCGCCCGACCGTGGCCTCATGCGCAATGCTCACGCGTTCTTCCTCGATCTCCATGTACGGGTACGTATCCGAGCGAGACTGCTCGTCCAGGATCAGCGCGTCACAGGTGACGGTGACCTTGACGCCCACCGCGCCCTTCGGCACTTTGACCAGCCCGCGATATGTCGTGCGACCGCCGTCCTTGCTCACTGATTTCGATACGATCTTGCCCGTGGTGTACGGAGCGCCAAAGACCAGTTTCGCACCTGTATCCTGGTGCTGTCCCGCACCGGCATAAGCGATCGAGAGAATATCCCCCTTCGCGCCCCGTCCGAGCAAGTAAACGGCCGGGTATTTCATCGTCGCCTTGCTGCCCATGTTCCCGTCAATCCATTCGACCGTAGCGTCTTCATAGGCCACAGCCCGTTTGGTGACCAGATTGTACACGTTTTTCGACCAGTTCTGAATGGTCGTATAGCGCACGTACGCGCCCTTTTTGGCGATGATCTCGACAACGGCCGAATGCAGAGAATCCCGCGAATAAATGGGTGCAGTGCATCCTTCGATGTAATGCACGTACGATCCCTCGTCCGCAATAATCAGCGTACGCTCAAACTGCCCGATATTTTGTGCGTTGATCCGGAAATACGCCTGCAACGGAATATCCACGCGGACACCGGGGGGGACGTAAATGAAACTGCCGCCGCTCCATACGGCACTGTTCAGTGCGGCAAACTTGTTGTCATCCGGAGGGATGACGGTACCGAAGTGTTCCCGTACGAGATCGGGATATTCCCGAACAGCCGTATCCGTATCAACGAAGATCACGCCCTGCTTTTTGAGGTCTTCACGCAGGCTGTGGTATACGACTTCGCTCTCGTACTGCGCGCCTACACCGGCGAGGAACTTGCGTTCGGCTTCCGGGATACCCAGACGCTCAAACGTGCGCCGGATGTATTCCGGAACGTCCTCCCAGGAATGGCTCTGTCGATCGGTGGGACGCGCGTAATACGTGAACTCGTCAAAATTGAGTTCGCTCAGGTCCACACCCCAGGTGGGCATCGGTTTGCGCAGGAAGATCTCAAACGCACGCAGACGGAACGCACGCATCCACTCGGGCTCTTCCTTGATGTGCGAGATCTCCTCGATCACGCGCCGGTTCAACCCCTTCGGCGTGCGATAGACATACTGTTCCGGATCTTTGAAATCATATTTGCTGTAATCCAGGTCAAGGAAACTCGGTGTCCGCGTCGCCATGATACCTTACCTCCTGGTCGAGTTACTGAATGGATTCAATCTGCAGGGCGGCCAGTTCAGCGTCGGACAGGATCTGCCGGAGGAACCCTGCGTATCCGAGTTCTTCCAACCGATGTGCGAGCGCCTGATCGCCGGTGTGGACGATCCGTCCGTCGACCATCACGTGCACGTAATCGGGTTCCAGATAGTGCAGAATTCTCGGGTAGTGCGTAATGAGCAGGATACTGATATCTCCGTCACGCTGCCGCTGGATGGCTTCAGCGACGATACGCACGCTGTCGATGTCAAGTCCGGAATCGATCTCGTCCAGGATTGCCATCCTGGGATGGAAGACCATCATCTGCACGACCTCCGCGCGCTTCTTTTCCCCGCCGGAGAAACCGACGTTGACATAACGATTGGCAAAATCCGGATCGAGTTGCACGGTTTCCAGTTGACCGCGCAGGAAACGCCCGAACTGCAAGAGGTCTTTCGGCGCCGGGCTTCCGTTGGCGCCCTGTTTCCGCCGTGCAGTCAGTGCGGTCCACAGGAATCGGCCCATCGGCACTCCCTGGACTTCCTGCGGATACTGAAACGCGAGGAACATTCCGGCGATGGCTCGCTGATGCGGTTTCAGAGCGAGCAGGTCCTGACCGTCCAGGTAGACTTCCCCCGCGGTGATCTCATACCGCGGATGGCCCATCAGTGCGAGTGCCAGGGTGCTCTTACCCGAGCCGTTGGGTCCCATCACGGCATGCAGTTCACCGGAATAGACCGTCAGATGGACACCCTTGAGAATCGGCTTGCCCTCAACGGAAACGTGCAGGTCACGGATTTGCAGCCTGGGCTGCCGCCGGTCGCTCATGAGGAACCTCCGGTTCATAGGTTTGCGGAAGCAGGTCCTGCAGCGTGGTCTGTTCCAGGGTATGGAGAATGAGTTGCTGCAGGTGGTTCCAGAACCGCAACTGGGTACAGTTCTGATTGATGAAAAAACACTCTTCGGTACCGAAGTAGCAATCGAGGAGGTGGAGTTCTCCCTCGACGGCTTCGAGGATTTCGCGCACGGTAATGGCGTGCGGCGGTTTTCGGAGCGTATAGCCACCGTCACGGCCGACGGAGGAACGCACGAGGCCGCGGCGCACGAGGCGATGCATGACTTTGGCGAGGTATGCCTGTGGGATCCGCTGGGCTTCAGCGATCCGGTGCAGATCCCCGCCGTCGTGCATCGCGAGGTAAATCAGGGCGCGCACGGCATAATCGACGGATCGACTGACCCGCATGGAACCGCTCCAGGGACAATCCAGATAATCTGGATCCTTTGGGTCTAAAAATGTCTTATTAATGATAGGACCCCCGTACCCCGCTGTCAAGTGCGTCCGTGCC
>CAZIRO010000144.1:0-7197 GCA_964541595.1 uncultured Acidobacteriota bacterium | reverse complement strand
CGGCGGGCCACATGTCGGGGCAACACTGCAATACGAGGATCGGCAGGGGGTGGCGTCCACCGGCTGACGCCGATCAGGATCAGTGTGCACAGCGCAAACAGAAAAACCGCATAATGCAGAAAATTGATATTTGCCAGCCAGGCCCATAGTGTTCCCGCGGGAAGATGGACCCTGTTCAATTCCAGAATCAGGCGAACAGCGCCCAGGACAAAACCCGTTAGCAATGCGGCTACTGCGCCGGTTCCGTTCAGACGCGGAACCAGCACGCCCAGAAGAAAACATGCGGCGATCGGAGGTGCAATATACGCCTGCACACTTTGAAGATAGATGTAGAGTTGCGACGAAATGTACCGCATAAAGGGAATCCACAACAGACCCAGGACGACCATACACCCTGTGGTCACCCGGCCGACGAGTACAAGATGGCGTTCGCTCGCCTCCGGGCGCAGTTTTCGATAGAAATCCCAGGTCACGAGCGTTGCGCATGAATTGAAGACCGCACTCAGCGAACTCATCAGGGCCGCCAGGAATCCGGCGATAATGACCCCCCGGAGGCCGGCCGGCATCAACCGGACCACGAGCGCCGGAAACGCCCGGTCTGCGGCCACACCCTGAATATCTGCATACAGAGCCGCCGCGATGACTCCGGGCAAAACAAAGATGAATACGGGCAGAATTTTCAGAAATCCGGCAAAAATCGTACCCCGTTGCGCATCGGCGATACTCCGGGCGGCCAGCACCCGTTGCACGATGTACTGATCCGTACACCAGTACCAGATTCCCAGAATGGGTGCACCGAAGACGATACCTGTCCATGGGAAATCCGGATGGTCCACGGGTTTCCACATGGAGAAAAAATCCGCCGGCACACGGGCCTGCAAACCGTCCCAGCCACCGACGGCGATCAGACCGACGACGGTGAGCAGCACCGAACCGATGATCAAGATAAACATCTGAATAAATTCCGTATACACGACCGCCCGCATTCCGCCGGCGATTGTGTATATCCCGGTCACGATTACCAGAACCACAGCGCCTTTCCAGAGACTCAGACCGGTGATCTCCTGAATGATGATCCCGCCCGCATACAGGGTCACGCTGATCTTGGTGAGGATATACCCGATCACCGAGACGGTCGTCAGGTACCAGCGTGCGGCCGCGTTGTATCGGCGTTCCAGGAATTCTGGCATGGTATATACGCCGCTGCGCAGATAGAACGGTGCGAACACCCAGCCGAGCAGCAACAGGATCAGACACGCGAGCCATTCGAAGTGACCCACCGCCAATCCCCCGGCCGCGCCGGAACCCGCAAGTCCAATGAGGTGTTCGCTACCGATATTGGATGCGAACAAACTGGCGCCGACCACCATCCAGCCGACTTCCCGGCCGGCCAGGAAATAATCGGCTGACTCCTGTCGTCTGCGCCGATATGCCCAGTACCCGACGGTCAGAATAACCGTAAAGTATGCGATGATGACCGCAACGTCCAACCAGTGCAATCCACCCACGGATGGACCTCCCGTATTACGGACGCAACCGGGAAGCCAGACGGTTGTGGTAGAATGCGACGGCCAGGGCGGTTAGATTCCACAGTTGAACGTCCGATCCGGTCGGATACCGGACCGGTCGCAGGCTGCCGTTTTCAATCCGGTAACTCCACAGTTCCGCGTGTTGCAATCCCGAGGCCTCTACGGCGCGGAATATCCGATGCACGGCTTCCCGGATCATACGTACATCTACGGCCCGTGCGGGATCACGCGGACGACCCGATGCTCGGGACTCCGCTGCAATCTGACGCAACAGTCCCAGGGTCCAGAGGTTCACGTCGCGTCCCCACACCACCTGTGGGGAATGATACGGATCGTTCCGATACGCTTCCCAGACGTCCGGTGAGGCGTAGGTGTCATTGGCCACGAGGGGGCCCAGACCCGCTACAAAAAGCCCAACCGGATAGGGACGCAGGAACCCGTCCAGCAGGTAGCGCAACGTCTCGGGACGGGTTCTTGGATCGTCCGGATCAACCGAACCGAAAAAGTCCTTGAGCAACAACAACATTCCCGGATCCGTATGCATTACCGGAATGGGGTGACCCTGTGCATCCAGGGCCAGTGCCGGGAATGTGAGTTCCGTATTGTCCGCCCCGGTTTCGGCCAGTACACGTTCCCAGTATATTCGTTCCTCCCGGGGCATCCAGGCCAACTTCGCTCGCACCCGCCGTTTGACCTCCCGGACCGGTAGACGGACCCAGAAATGCTGGATGGCGTTCTGCCAGGTCCGAATGGTCCGGCGAAGCTCCTGCCGATCCCGAAAGATCCGGGCGAGTTCCGTACCGGCGATTTCGGGGACCCATCGTTTCAGTGTTTCGATGGATAAACCGATGCGTTCCAGCGCGGTGATAATCATCGCGATCGATTCCAGGGCTTCGGGGACCCATATAACATTTACATCCATGGCGAACCGACCGTTGGCGTATCCCGCCGTACTGTCTCTCCAGCTCCCCGGGAACCACCGCCGATTGTCCATCGACGGAAAACCGACGAGATGCACGGGTCGGGGATCGACCGCATATGCATGCGCCTGCTGTATTACATGCAGAAGATTTCGCAGCATCAGGGTAATTCGCAGGTTTCCCCCGGGATCACCCGCCGGATGCAGAAAAAACGCCCGTTTACGTGCCCGTGGAATATCCGTGCGTTGCAAGTACCGTGCGATGACCACGGGCAATTGGAAGTCATCGTCCACCATCCGGTAGTTCTCGCGCGTCTCCTGAAGGTTGCGCAATACGCTTCGCGCCGCTGCCAGCCGTCCCGCCTCAACGAGCCGATTGTACCTGGACGCGTTCTCCCGAATCGCCTGTCCACCGACGCTCTCTTCATGACTCACCCAACCCGAGGGGTGAACCTTACGGAGCACACTGGCCACTGCGTATTCCAGCATCGTCGGGGTCCACAGGGGTTCCATCATCAGTATGGTCATCATCGTGTCCCGACCGAAATACGTGGCAAAATTGGGCAAACCCGCCAGGATCTTCTCCCGGTAACACAAAAGACCCATCCCCCGCACGTACCGTTTCATCCATCGAAAGCGTTTCGGATCCGCAGTGTTTACCTTGCGATAGAACGTCCAAAAATCCGCGTTCAAAATGTCCACAACCGGAACGGGTGTCAGGGGTGGACTATCGGTCAGGATCCGGATGGAGATCGCGCCGAGGGAATCGCCATGGGACCGAATCACGACATGTTGCCGCCGAATGTGGACGGTTCCCCGTCGGGTATGGATGCCGATCTCAAGGATCAGGTGGTTGCTCCCGTCCAGTGAAGTTTGTTCCACACGTACCATATGCATCTCGCCGCGCCGGTGTACTGTAATTTGAGGTGTCAGTCGAAGCCGAAGATCTTCCGGACTCCGTGCGTGCAACAGGGTCAGGTGGCGTTTGCGTTCGGGTTCTGGTAACCGCTCTATATGGGTGATCAACCGAAGCAATTCGGCATCATGCACCGGCGGTGCATGCCAGGGTTGAAGGTGATATCGACGGTACTGGTACTCCCGCTCAACGCGCATGGATCCCAGCAAAAAGTGACCGATATGCAGTGCGGGAGAAGCAGCAGTTACCGTATACCGGAACGACCGATACCGGCCCGTGGTATCGATCTCGGCCTCTACCGCACCCCACATCAGTGGTACGGGCTGACCGGATGCGTCCCGGACGGTGAAGGCGATACTCTCGTTCGCCGCATCGGCCCACAGGTGCACCACCCGACCGCTGTACCGATCGATATACACCTGTACCACGTTGCCCGCTGTATCCCGATACAGCCGGGTCTGGTATCCCGCATAGGCCTCCGGATCGTCCATCCCGGGTTCGGGAAACACCAGAACCGGGGGGACCCGCCGAGCGGCGTCGACCGCAGGTGGGCGAACGAAAAACAGGGCATAGACCGCCAGGGAGATCCGCAGCAGTGCCCCGTACTGGTGCCATTTCTGCATTCGCAGTACTCCCCGGGGCTATGCCCCGTTCGACCGATCAGAATTCGTACAGTACCTCGAGGATCGCACGGCGAGGGAGAATTGGACGCGCAAGGAACAGAAACGCTGCCGCGCCTCGCGTCGGATCCAGCCGCGGGTTCCCCTCTTCAAACCCGAAGGAGTTGAACACGTTCAACACCTTTGCCGATACGGTTACGGGTACACCGGGGAACCGATAGGAAGCCCCCAGGTTCAGGTAACTGTACGGTTTCAACTCGATGGTCTTTTCCGGATTGGAAAACCGTCGACCCACGTAATGCCAGTCCACCAGAAACGTGAACCCCTGATAGGTATACGTCGCGCTCACATCGATTACAGCCGGCGTCAATCCCTTGTAAAACGTCGGTGCCTGCGCCCCCGCCGGTGCGGTGATCTGCACAAGTGTGGCTGCACCGCGCAGTTCAAGCCCGTGGATCGGCTGGACGAGCAACTCGATTTCGGTCCCACCGCCACGTGTGGAGGGGAATTTCCGCTGCACCCAGGTGATCTCCCCCGTATCGGGATCGACTTCTGCCCCCTGTCCCGTCACGTTAAACAGGCGTCCGTAAAAGCCGGTCACCGTAAACCCGACCGTTCGACCGGAATACTTGATGCCGAGATCGACCATGACCGTGTGCCGGGGTTCAAACAACTCGACCTGTCGCTGTTCCTGCGCAAACAGGAACTCATCCAGGGCCGGCATCCAGTACCCTCGCGTGGCCTGCGCGTAAATCGCCAGTTCACCGGGCACGATCGTGTAGTTGATGCCCGCCGAGGCTGCCCAATCGGTGATGCCGAACTCGAACTGGCGGAAGGTCATATCACCCCAGGCAACGTTGTTGTACAGCGTATTCGGGTTGCCATCCAGATCTACCGTGGTGGGGTTCTCGACCACCTGCACATAGTTCGCATGTTCCACCCGGAACCCGAGATCGATGCGGAGACGATCGCCGATACGGATCTCGTCACCGGCGAATCCGGCCAGCAGCGTCGTATGTCCGTTCCCGTTGACGTACAGGGAGAGAAATCGACGAAACCCGTTTTTGGTCACATCGAGTTGCCCGCCAGGCCACGTCACCACCATGTCGACGAAATGGGGGTTGTCCCGAACGTCCGTAAGGATCTCGGTAAAATACCAGAGGTTCTTCTGCGTATAGTACGCGAAGTACAGCCCGAACGTCAGACTGTGGTTGGCAAACGCTTTGTGGATGCGGAACAGGTTGGAAAAGTCAGAAATCGGTTTTTCCACATGCCACTCACCGCCGGGAGAAATCAGACCGTTCGGTGTATTGAAGGGGACACGGTTGCCTGCGGCGTCCCGGACATTGGTGAACAGCAGTTGATACGTCGCGTTCGGTGGCACGATGCCCCGGGAAATGAGATCCTGCAGAACACCCCGTGCCCAGTCGTCGGCAAACAGAACGTCAAAGGGAACGATGGCGTTCCAGGCGTGATCCGCTGACATGACCCGTGCAATGTTCAGGAGTTCCCAACCCCCTCCCAGATGAAAACTCGTCTCGGCCGTCAGCCAGAACCCGCGGGTGCGAATGCCGTCATCGAGTGGGAGTTCCAACTGCTCGCCGGTGGGCAGAGGAACCTTTACGTGATTCCCTTCATTGGTAGACATCGCTCCGTTTTTTGAAAATCCGGGGACATAACTCGGATCGTCCGGATTCTGAAACGGCAGGGGGAGGATAAACTGATTCCGATCGTTAATGTACTTGATGTAGAAACGGACATATCCGTTTTCCAGCAACCGCGTGACATTCGCCTTGAACTGGCCACCCCGAATGCCCGGATAGCCCGGATACCGAACCCCCCGGTCATACCGGTAGAATCCGCCGACATTGAATCGCCAGTCCTCCGTCAGGGGGCCGTTGAGATTGAAATCGACACGGCCCAGACCGTCCGTGCCCACCGTTGCTTTCAGGACACCCTGCAGTTCTGGACCCCCCACTTTGTTAATAAAGTTCACGATGGCACCTGTGGTACTGGAACCGAACAACGGGGTATTGCCGCCCCGAACGACTTCGATTTCCTCGATGTTCTCGTCGGGTCGGAAGAGGTTGTCGGCATTCATGAAGAACGTGTGCATGGTCGGATATACGGGCATGCCGTCTTCCATGAACAACACGCTCTCGACACCCAGAAGTCCCCGGACGCTGATGTTTTGATTGACCTCGCCTCCGGAACTCTCCACCCGGGTGAATCCCGGGACACGCCGGAGGACTTCCGTGGTACTGCGCGGTGCAGTCAGTCGAATTTCCGGCGGTGCCAGCGTCGAAATGGCGACGGTGGATTCAATCTTCCGTCGCGGCAGATACGTACCGGTGACGACGATTTCCGTTGCTCCGATGATGTCTGCAACGAGCGCGAAGTCCTGCCGAACAGTGCGGTCGGCTTCAACAGTCACCGTTGCGGTCTGGGACCGGAAGCCGTGCAGTTCGACCCGCAGGGTATACGTTCCGGGCGGAACATGCCGGATGGTATACGCCCCGTTCGGGTCAGTTACCGCACCCAGGGCCGTACCCTCGACGATCACAACAGCACCCGGAAGAGGGTCGCCTTCCACATCGGTGACCCTTCCCTGGATCTGCCCCGTCTGGGCCCATACCGCACTCGCTGCAACGACGAAAACCAGCGCGAACACCTGCACCCATCGACCCATGGTAACCTCCTCAGGGAACATGGATTTTCACCCCCATTCTAAATGAAACCGATTCGACCATCAAAACTTTATCAATTTCAATGGTATTCTCTACGTGGATGGTCGTGTGTACACGCGTCTCGGCGGTCAGTCGATGCGGGCAACGTGCGGAATCCCGATTCGATGGGCAGGGGCAATGCAACCGGGAAATGTTCTTACGGGGGAAAACCCCACGGTTGCATGAACGCGGGATGATTGCCTGAGGAAGAAAAACCGTTGTGGCTCAGGAGGTGGGACTCGAACCCACAACCCTCGGGTTAACAGCCCGATGCTCTGCCAATTGAGCTACTCCTGAGCAGTCCGGAAGATATTTTATGTCGTGTCCTGCGCCACGTCAACTGGGAAAACTTTCGGGATCGGGACGGGAAATGGGACATCGGATGGGCTGCATGTGCGCCCGTGGTCCGGGGCCGGGAGGCAGGTCTCGGGTCTCAGGTCCCGGGTGTCGGGTTCCAGGTCTCAGGGCCCAGGTGTCGGGTGTCAGG
>CAZIRO010000143.1:0-7215 GCA_964541595.1 uncultured Acidobacteriota bacterium | reverse complement strand
CGCATTCCGCCGTTTGATGCTATCGTCCTCCGCCTGGCCGACCTGTGGGTGGCGTGAAACGGAAGGGACTTCACTTTGGAAATGGACCACTGAATTCCAGAACCGAATTCCGCAGATGTTTTACTGATTGGCCAGGGTGGGAATCGCAGGCGCGTTGAGCAGTCGCTCGTCCGCTGTCACTATCGTCAGGTCATAAACCAGGGCCGTTGCAGCCAGGAAACGATCGACCGGATCCCGATGGGGAAGTTCTACAGACTGACTCTGGATCGCCACTTCATGGGTCAGCGGAGCCTCCCGGAAGGGAATGGTTTGTAGCACCTTTCGCACCCAGGTGACCGCATCGGGTTCAAGCACCACGCGACCTTTTTCGGCGAGGATCAGCACTTCCCAGATCACAATAGGAGAAAGCCACAGTTCATTCGCCGGGTTTTCCAAAGCGGTGGCGACATGCTGCTTCAAGCGCTCCGGCTCCAGGAGACTCCACAAAAAAATGTGGGTATCCAGCAGCAGCCTCATGACTGGAGGACCTCCCACACTTCCTCTTCTGCTGCCGGGCTCAGGATATCGCCCACGATTCGGCCGGTTTCCCGGAAAGAGCCCAACCATGATTTGGGACGCTCTGGCGGCGGCGGTGGCAGGATCTGAGCGATGGGTTCACCCCGGCGAGTCACCAGGATGGGCTGTCCTGTCCGCTTCACCCGGTCCAGCAAGGCCAGACAGGATGCTTTAAACTTGGAAATCGGAACACGTTCCATTGTGACGTCCCCCTGGGGTAGTATTGAATCGTCTCTTAAATATACCATGGTCAATGACCATGGTCAACTATTTATCCTCTGAAATCGGGACAGGCAATGGGACACGGCGTGTCCCCATGGACCCCGCGATAACCCGTCAACCAGGATGCGCGGACACCGGACACCTAACACCGGACACCTAGGACCTGAGACCTAAATACCTGACACCTGGGACCTGACACCTGAGACCCGACACCCGGGACCTGCCATCGTCCTCCGCCTGGCCGACCTGTGGGTGGCGTGAGGAAGGAAGGGATGGCGAATTTCGGATGGCGGATTTCGGACCGGGTTCAGCGGCAGGGAATGCGAAAGGCGTCCAGAGAAAGACGTTTTTTCATCGAAAAGAATCGCATGCGGTTCGCGATGGGACAGAACGTGTTCGGATCGCCCCGGTATTCGATATTCACCACGGGTTTACCCGCTGCGATAAACCGCCTGTACACATCACACTCCCCGTATTGAAAACACTCTTCGTTGGTCGCCCAATCGAAATCATTCACGAGTTCGGGGATCTGCGGAAGGTCGTTCTTCAACCCCACGGCCAGTCCGTACCGATGGACCAGCGCGGCGATCGCGCGATTATAGCGAATCTGGTCTCCGGGGGTTAACGGAAATCCCGTATCATGCAGGAATCCGTCCACATTGTCCGGATCCACGCCGTCAAACCCTTTTTGCAGACACCGTTCAATTCGGTCCTTCATGATGGGTAGCAGCACGTCCATGCGACGGATATCCAGCCACCGTTCATCCGGCCAGTTATCCAGCGGGCGCCCGATCACTGCCTGTGGGAACCGGTGTGCATCCGGTCGCCAGGGTTCCCAGGTGCCCGCGCTGAAATAGCATACGACGAACTTCCCCTGTTGATGCAAGATCCGTACGGTCTGTTCCGGCGTATCGAACAGGTCAACGATATAGATGTCGGCATTCACCGACGTATCCACAGGATAGTCCGCAAGTTGAATCTGCCAGGTATTTGCAATGGCAGGGACCCAGCGAAGGCTGTTCAGAGTTCCGGATGTGGGAGATTCCGGGTGGCATCTGACGAACTGTGCGATCCAGATAATCAGAGCGAACCTCACGAACTGGCGCATGGTCATATGGCAATACCCCGGTTGTGCGGGGCCACGCGACGTATCTGTCTTTTGCTTTCAGGAAGCCCGCGGCGCAGGGCGTGGCGATACGACTTTCCGGAGATAGGTGCGCAACTGCAGATCCAGGGTTACCGTATGGGTTTCCTGTGAAGAGCGCAACTGGATGGATTCCAGAATGAGAAAATACGGTGATGCTTCCAGTTCATGAATAAACTGACGGATCTGGCGGTACTCCCCCGAAACGGTCAATCGGATACTCAACTGCGTCACCGGCGGCGTCTCGATCGTATGATAGGCGTATCCGATGTCGCGTTGTTGCAGACCGACCGCCTGCATCCGTTCCTGCAGGTGTTCGCGCAGAATCTGAAACCCGGTATCTTCCGGCAGGAACGTCCTGGTCAGCAGTTCCTGTCGGATCTCCCGTGCGGACGCCATGCGGTATCTGGCTTCGGTCCATTCTTTATACGCTTTCCGGACGTCCGTATACCGGTTCCGGAGGTGCTGATAGTCCTGATACAGCCGCATCCGCAGCCAGTGTAGAGGGCTGTATCCCCCGATGAGCAGCAGGACGTCCAGGATCAGCAGCCCGATGATCCATTCAAACAACCGCCGTCGGGTCATCCACATCCAGACGGACTCGATCCGTTCGTACGTGCGCCAGTGCATCAGTGTTCCCCCCTGGGCGGTGGCGTGCGGGATTCGAGCGAAGGCACGTGGTACATTGCGATGATTCCGAACTGGTTCTTGTCCTGTTCCTCCCGATCCACCTGGACGTCCGAGAATCGGCCGCTGCGGTACAGACGCGAGACCGTGTGCAGGAAGTCCTCCAGAGAACGCGCCTCCAGGGTCATACGTACCGGAATGCGGGTCGCCGTGCCTCCGCGGGGGAGACGGGTGGTTTCGGGTTGCAATTCCAGAGTACGAACCGAATCGGGCAGCGTTTCTTCCAGCACCTGCAGAAATTCTGACCAGTTAAAATTCCGTGCCTTCACCTGCTGTACCAGGAACTCACATTCCTGTCGAAATGTCGGCGTATCGATACGCTGAATGGCGCGCTGCAGGTCCCGGATCGCGCGCATCTGCTGGTCGATCTCACGTTCCAGTTGACGGCGTTTCCGGTACATGCGGTATGCGTGCGAGGACTCGTATCCGATCAGCGCGAGATCCACGATCAGAAACAATACGGCCAGCAACGCCACGCCGAGCCAGAGACTGATCTTCCAGCGGGTGACACGGAACGGCTGGCGTGCCAGGTTCAGCGTCCAGTAGGGTGCCCATTTCATGGTGATGTTCCCCCCAGCATGCTGAGTGTAGGGTGCCAGGCCACGGGGTCATCCGGCAGGGGAACGTGGGGATACAGGTGCGTCACGTCCAGGGTTTCCAGTGTGAAGGGCACGTGGGGCTGCACATCGGTCTGCACCCGATCGGCCGCATCTCCGTCCAGCAGTGCCCATTCCGGCAGGGCGTTGCCGTAAAAATCCTGCAGATATGTCCCGAGAAGGATCAGTTCACGGGACAGTACGGTCACGCGCTCTGTGTCTGCATCCCGAACCGGCAATGTCCGGCTCCGTTTGAACCGCAGTCTGGGTCCATCGAAATACGTGGCGGTCAACCGTTCCCGATCCCAGTGGACGATCATCCACCGATGGTGCATGAGTTCCGCACGCACCTGGGGTGCGCCCCAGACGAGGTTGTCGATCACGAGGTTTTCCGGCAGGATCCAGCTCGGGGTCACACCCACAGCCGCGAGTACAGTTTCCAGACCGTCCAGGAAGGGGCGCCAGCTGGCGAGTACACCCACCACGGTTTCCGCAGCCGCGAGATGGATCACCTGCCAGGTGACGGCAAAGTCGTGGATGTCATGACGCACGTGGCGCCGGAGTTGCCACTGGATCAGGTCCGCCTGCTGTTCAGCACGTTTCGGCCAGTCCTGCACGTCGAGTTGCATATAAATACAACTCGCATCGGGGATTACCAGGGTCGGGCGCCGGGGATGGGGCGGGGCGGGCAATACTTCCCGAACGGCGGATTCCAGGGCTGTCGGGTCTTCAATCCGGATTCGCAACGGTTGCACCTGCAACGTCGATGCGGGCAGAGGCGCGACCGCAAAGTGCTGCAGACGGTATCCGCGTTTTTCCCGTTCCAGCCAGATACACCGCACGGTGCGGTACCCGATGTATATCGTCATCGGGGAGACATCCACAATGGACGATCGCGGGCGCCACAGTCGCATCCACCAGGGCAACGGTCAGTCCTCCACAAACGTCACCTTATTGATCTCCGGAAGTGTCGTGATCCCCTGAAAGACCTTCTCCAGCGCTGCCTGGCGCAATGGGATCATTCCGGCTTCACGTGCCACCCGTTTCAATTCGGAAGACGCATAGTTGCGGATCAGCACGTCCCGGACGCGGTCCGTCACTTCCAGTAACTCCCCGATGGCGGTCCGTCCCCGATAACCTGTGCCACCACATTCGATACAGCCTTTGCCCTCATAGAACCTCATACGACGCGCCATGTCCGGTGGGATACCCGAGGCTTCCAGATATTCGGGATCGTATTCCACCTCGACCTTGCAGTTCGTGCAGATCACACGTACCAGGCGCTGGGCCATCACGGCGAGCAACGCCGATACAAAATAGTACGGCTCGATACCCATGTTCAAAAACCGTCCGATGACGTCAATGACGTTGTTCGCGTGCACGGTCGTCAACACGAGGTGACCCGTCAGTGCCGACTGGATGGCGATCTGGGCCGTTTCCGGATCGCGGATCTCACCGACCATGATCTTGTCCGGATCGTGCCGGAGAATGGACCGCAATCCCCGCGCGAACGTCAGGCCTTTCTTTTCATTGACGGGCACCTGTGTCACGCCGTCGATCATGTACTCCACGGGGTCCTCGATCGTGATGATCTTGTGTTCAATGCTTTTGATCTCGTTCAGGCACGCATACAGCGTTGTGGTCTTGCCGCTGCCCGTCGGACCGGTCACGAGGAACATACCGTACGGCGCGTGAATGTATTTACGAATTTTACGAATCAGCGGTGGATTGAACCCGAGGACGTCCAGTCGCAGGTCTTTAAAACTCTCGCTGAGGACTTCCTTATCGAGGATCCGGATCACACAGTCTTCGCCGTGAATGTTCGGCATGATGGACACGCGAAAATCGATCGTTTTGCCGTCCACACGCAGTTTGAATCGTCCGTCCTGGGGCACACGTTTTTCCGCAATATCGAGTTCGGACATCACTTTAATGCGGGAGATAATCGCGGAGTGATACTGTTTATCCAGTGGATCCATGGCCATCTGCAATACCCCGTCGATGCGGTATTTGACGACGACTTCCCGGTCCCGCGTTTCAATGTGGATATCACTCGCACGACGTTGCAGTGCGTTGAAAATGATGGAATCCACCAGCCGCACCACCGGACTGACGTCGGCGGTCAGTTTATCAATACTCAGGACCTCTTCCCCGGTTTCGTCTTCGCGAACGACCTGACTGCGGAAGGTCTGCGTGGCTTCTTCAAGCACACGCTGGGAACTCTCGCTCTTCTTGAGCAGCCGATCGATGGCCGACGGTGTGGCGATGACGAATCGAATCTTGGCGCCCAGCCGCCATTCGAGTTCGTCGGCTTTCAGGATGAGTTCCGGATCACTGATGGCGATCTCCAGGGCATCGTCCACTTTGCGGTACGGCACGAACCGATACGTGAGCATGAGTTCGGCAGGGACGGAACGAAACAGTTCGGCCTGAATCGGCGCCCGCTCGAGGTCCACATAGGGTAATCCATACCGTTCCGCCAGGCGGCGGGCTTCCGCCTCTTCCGCCTGTGCGGTCGGTGCGGATTCAGAAGCGACCGGATTGTGGACCATGGTTGTCCCCCAGGGATCAAACCTGCATGGATGTCGCCAGCGTAAAGATCGGATAGTATACCGAAAGCAACACAAAGAGCACAATAATAGCCATCACAACGAGTATGGCGGGTTCGATCAGGGCCATCAACCGATGAATGATCGTGGTCACGTCTTCGTCCAGGAATCGAGCCGCGTGTTCCAGCATTTCATCGAGCGCCCCGGTTTGTTCGCCGACCTGGACCATTTCCAGGAGCAGATCCTCCCGGATACCCGCGGATTCCAGGGCTTCATGTGTGCTCATGCCCTCGCGGACGAGTTGACGGGCATGGAGAATCTGATGCGCCACATGCTGGTTCCAGACGGACGACGCTGCAACTTCCATCGCCTGAACGAGGGGCATCCCGCTGGACAGCAGTGTGGCCAGCGTGTGCGCAAACTGTCCGAGGGCATACATCCACATCACGCGTCCGAAAATGCCCAGGGAGAGCAGGAACCGGTGCCAGCGGCGACGTACATCCGGCAGGTGATGCAATACCAGCCACAGAATATACCCGCCGATGACCATGCCGCTGACCACCCAGAACCCGTACCGGCGAATCCTGGCCGCGACGTCCAGAATGAACATCGTGATCCACGGCAGTTGCGCGTTCATGCTTCGATAAAAGTCCAGAAATCGGGGGATTACGAACGAAAACAGAACACCGAGCAGGATCGACGCCAGACTCAACAGGATCACTGGATACGTCAGGGACGATAGAATCCGTTTTCGGGTTTCGTAAATCAGGTTCTGATACTCTACAAACCGACGCAACACCCGATCGAGCTGGCCGCTGCGTTCGCCGGCGACCAGAGCAGCGATATAAATGGATGGAATGTGTTCCGTAAAATCGGCAAACGCCTCGGAAAGCGCTGCACCTGCCCGGAGACGGTCGCGTACGCCAGCGATGATAAATCGTAACAGTGCGTCTTTTTGCCGCGATTCCAGGATTTCCAAACAGCGCAGAATGGGCAAACCGGCACGCAACAGGGTGATGAACTCCTGATTGAATATCAGGAACCGATGCATGGCAACTCTGGACGCACGTCGAATGAACAGTGCGGATACCCAGTCGCGCCAGCGCCGCGCCGGACGAACTTCAAATACCCAGTATCCCTGTTTTTCCAGTTCTTTGCGTGCCTGATCCAGGGATTTCGCATAGACCGTCTTTAGCACGATCTCCCCTTTCGGGGTACCGACCCGACATGCAAACTCTGGCATGGTCGCCTCGTGCGTTACTGAAAATCGAACCGGAAAAACGAACCGGGATGGCGTTGAACCCGGTGATCCAATGGGACCACACTCCCGTCCATCCCGTTTCCCGTCTCGGTCCCGTGTTTTATTATACTTCCGACGCCAGACGACCGGAACCGGCTCAACCAAAATCGGGACAGGCCATGGGACACCGTGGGTCCGCATGCGGTCATGCGCTATCCCCAG
>CAZIRO010000142.1:0-7257 GCA_964541595.1 uncultured Acidobacteriota bacterium | reverse complement strand
CAGTCCCCGTTGCGCCATGTGGCGAGTTCAACAGGCATACGTTTCCGGGACCCGAACCGTGGAACCGGGTACCCGAGCACCGCACTGGCGCCGACAAACGATCGACGGGTTCCCTCGCGACAGAACAGGACCACCCGGACATTCCCGACGATGCCCACCTGGACGGTATGATCGGTCAGGTCCAGGTCGACGACGGCAACGGCGGCGCCCCGGGTACCGGTCAGCGCCTGGTGTAAAGCGTGCAAAACGTGCGGAACGGGAAGCGCGATGGCTGTTTCCAGGCACTGTGCTGCGTGCAGTGCGGTGACGTGCGCCATCGAACCATGTCCAAGCCCGTCAATCAGGCTGATCCGAACCCCCGTACAGTCCGCAGAACGCTGCACACAGACCACATCACCGCTCACGCGTTCTCCGGGGTACGGGCGTTGCAGAACGAGTATTTTCGGCGTCCACGCAACTCCGGTCGGCCATGCCCACCGGCGGACTTCGATACGGGTTCCCCCGCCCGGTCGATACGTGATCATGACAAAATCCATCATACGGCCGATCGTGGATAGTCCTTCACGGTCTCCCGGTGAACGCGGGCGAAACACCCACCGGACATCCATACCCGCGCCCCGGTCTTCGGCGACCATACGGAACTCGCGACGCTGCGCATCCGCCGTCATATGGAGCATGCCCTGACCGCCCCCATGGTCCATGATGTTCTGGGCGATCTCACAGGCACAGATCACCAGTTCTTCCAGCACCGTATCCGGCCACTGCAGGGGCTGGACAGCACGCTCCACCAGGGAACGCAGGGTCATGGCCTGGACGTCATGTCGGATGGCAACCTGCATACACATTCCCCGTTAATCGGATGGAATCGTGACGGGATACAGCAAAACGCTGCACCCCGTCACACGGGTACGCTCTGTGCATGTGCTCAGAACCTCGTCGATCTTCTTCGCCGGTGTATGACGCCGTTCCGTCTCGTCTGTAACATGTGCAGTGCGGAATCGAGATCGAGTGCAGTGCGAAACCCAAACGGCATGAACCCCATTTCTACCAGTGTCTGTGCAATCGAAGGACGCATTCCGACGATGACGGCTGCAGTACCCATCACACTCGCCATGCGTGCAGTCTGCGCGAGTGCACGCGCCGTAAACGTGTCCAGCACGTCCACCGCCGAGATGTCGACCACCAGCCCACGGGCCGGTGCGCGTTCCAGTTCACGCAACAGATCTTCCTGCATGCGTTGCACGAGCGTATCGTGCAGATCGACCTGAATGGAGACGATCAACACGTCTCGAATCCGAAGGATGGGGATCCGGTCGATCATGGCGCGGATTCCTTCCACGGTTGCGTGGCTTCTCCGTTGGTAAGCAGGGATTCCTGGGCCGTCGCGGGCTGCTGGATCCTGAGGATTTCGAACGCCATGCGGAGACCATCGGCCAGGCGTGCTTTCGTACGCAGCATGGACGTATCGATACCCAGGTTGACCACCGTCTGCGCAATGGATGGCCGAATACCGGTCACGATTGTGGTGGCCCCGAGGAGTTCCACAGCCTGGAGCGTGCGAAACAGGTGATTCGCCGTGGACGTATCCATGACCGGCAGGCCGGTAATGTCGATGATCACCACATGGGCCTTCTTCTCGACGACTGCCGCGAGTAAACGTTCCGTGATCTCCTGCGCCCGCCGTGTGGTCATTGGACCGATGAGCGGGAGAACCAGAATCTGGTCCCAGACCTCAATGACCGGTGCGGAGAGTTCGCGAATCGCCGCTTCCTGGAGCCGTCGTATCTCCTCTTCCCGTTCGCGTACGGTCCGGATCAGCGTGTCAATATACACGTCGATCGTCAAACCGACATCAAAAAAGATAATCTTCACGAGCGAAAGGAGCGTATCGATGATCTCGTCCAGGTTGAGGGACTCGTTCTGTCGCAACTGATCGGATACGATCTGAAAATACAGGTTGAACGCACCGATATACCATTTCGGTTCCAGACCGATCCGTTCATGTGCCTGCCCGACCCGTGCCCGATTCTGTACGTATGCCACGTCATACGGACCCGTGAGCATTTCCTCGAAATACCGTGCCTGCGTTATCTTCAGATGTTCGAGCCGCCCCTCCAGCAGCGGGAGCAGTTCGGAAAACCGCAACAGGTGATCGTAAAACCGATTCGCAAATTCCCCGGATAGCGATTTCAGATAGGGCGCCACCCGACGAATACGTTCAATATCGTCGTCCGTGACGCTCAGGAACTCCAATCGCCGGTGAATTTCCCGATCGTTCATAATCCAGCCGGCCGGTGTGACTTCACGTTGTTCCATTGGCACCCTCCTATGAGATATCCAGCAGTGCCCCGCGTACGGATCATGTCCGGTAAAATTCAGCGATGACCTCCGTTCCCTCGCCCGGCACGGAACGGATGGAAAACGCATCGGCAATGGATCGGACGCCGCGCAAACCCATTCCCATGCCGGTGCGGGATTGAAACTGTCCCGCAAGGACGGCCTGCACATCCGCAATACCGGGCCCCCGATCCCGGGCAATGACGGCGATACCATTCCGGGGAGTTGTCCGCACCTGCAGAATGATCTCCCCTTCACCGGCATACATATAGATATTGCGGGACAATTCGGATGCCGCCGTGGCCACCTTCGTCTGCAGTACGGGGCGAAACCCCATTTTCATCGCGAGCCGCTTGGCCTCCGTGCGTGCCACTACAATGGATGCCTCTCCCGTGATGGGAATGGTGCGGTCCCGGGGCGCGAATCCGAAGACGCCCTGCGTGACCCGATCGAGTTCGACCAGGATCTGCGGTGCACTATCGCCACCGAACAGCCATACATATGACACCACCCGTTCGGCAATCCGATCGTGGTCCAGCGTTCCCGCCGATCGAAACAATGCCCGGATCTGCTCACGTAGCGCGGATGTAACGATCAGCCGCTGGGTTTCCAGGGCCGATAGTAACCGTTCGCTCATTCGGACTATGTCAACGGACCCGGCAGGGTGCATGGGGTATCCACTCCCGTTCAGTTTTGGGGCGGTCGGACGAAACGCAGCGGTTCCCGAATAAAACCCGGCACCGGGGAATTGCTACAGGTTCTGTGCATTTCCGTCTGCATCCACTTGTCCGCAGGCAGCGGCAGGCCCAGCCAGAATCCCTGAACAAACGGGACGTCCAGATCCTGCACGGTCTGCCACTCCGCGCGGGTTTCAATGCCTTCAATGATCAACCGTGCGTCGACCCGCTGCGCCAGTCGGTTCAGGCCGTCCACAATGGCCTGTTTGCGGGGCGAATGTTCGATCCCTTCCACAAACCCCCGTTCGACCTTGAGATAATCCGGTTCCAGCCAGAGTACGTGATACAACCACGGATACAGTGTACCCACATCGTCCAAAGCGATCTGAATACCCGCCGCACGGATGCGCTGCAGATGCTGGGCAATGGCTCTCGCCTGGGTCCATTCCATGTTTCCCGAAACCTCAAAGACCACCCGCTCTGGCGGCAGTTCCAGTACTTCCAGCGTGCGAAACCATTCCCGCGCGTGATGCGCAATATACCACAGCGTCTCTCCACACACGTTGATGAACAGGCGTGCATACCGTGCGAGCTTACGACCGTTCCGAATGGCCGAACCGACACACGCGAGGTCGATCTCGCTGATAAGTTCCATAGAGAGCATATGGTTGCCGTGAAAGAGTGTACCCGGTTGCGCCAGCGGCGTGCCGCGTGGTCCCCGCAGGAGTGCTTCATAGCCGTATATGGTCAATGATTTTGTATCCCGTATCGGTTGAAATACCGTGGAATAAAATCCACGGCGCACCAGTTCCGCGACGGTCTTCGGCGAAAAGTCGTGCGTATGACTCATTCGTGCGCCTCGACGCGGATGCCGAGAGCCCGTAACGCCTCTTCCAGGGCATGCACCGCCACCGGTTTTTCAAAATAGAACGCTGCGCCGAGTTCATACGCCCGTTCCATCACTTCCGGATTTCCGTATCCGGTCATCAGAATGGTCCGCGTTTGCGGGGCATGTTCACGGATCCAGCGGAGAATATCCAGCCCCTCTTCGCCCAGCACCCCGGTCAGCCGGAGATCGGCGATCACGACGTCATACACGCGTTGTTGCAAATAGTTCCGGACCTCTTCCAGCGTTTCGGCAACGTCAATGTGGACGTACGGACTCTGAAAGAGTTTACAGAAGGCCATGAGAATGGCCTGTTCATCGTCCACGATCAGAATAGACTGTACATTTTTGCACTCTTCCTGCGTCCCCATGACCATACTCCCGGGACGTTGCGGACGATACTTTTTCATCCGAATCAGCGGTGCAAATGTGGTGCCAAACCGGAAACAGCGGGCATGGCGGGAAATCCGGCGAACGATGGACGGACGAAACTGTACGGTATTGCCGTCGTGCGGGAGGCGCGTGCAAAACCTGTGGGCCGGAATATGTCCCAGGGTGTGTTGCATGTGTGTCGCACATCATGAGACACTATGCGACACACCCACCGGGAATACCCTGTGGGGCAGATCGGATCCGTCCCCGTATTCCTGTTTATTCCCTATGCCGCGCCTTCGCCTTCCGGATCTTCCGATACAGTGTCGATCGGGAAATTCCGAGCACCTGCGCGGCGCGTTTTTTATTGCCACCGCACTGTCGAATGGTGGCCAGAATGCGGGCGACCTCGTCATCTCCGACAGGGGTGGCGGATGCTGTTGCCTCCTCCGGTGCCGTCTGCAGGAACGCGAAATGTTCTGGCAGGAGCGGTCCGGAGGGCGCAAGAATGAGCGCCCGTTCCAATGCATTGCGCAACTCACGAACATTCCCCGGCCAATCGTACGTCTGCAACCGCTCAAGGGCCGCGCGCGTCACCTCACGGTCCCCCGCACCCAGGTGTTGCAGGATGTGTCGCACAAGCCCCGGGATGTCTTCCCGACGATCCCGTAGCGGGGGCATGTAAATCGGAAACACGTGAATCCGATAGTACAGATCCCTCCGAAACCGTCTGGACTGGACCGCCCGATCGAGATCCTGATTGGTCGCACAGATCAACCGGAAATCACTGCGCCGTACACGGACCTCGCCCAGGCGGCGGAACTGTTTCTCCTCGATGACCTGTAAAATCTGGGCCTGCACGGCGAGATCCATATCCCCGATCTCGTCCAGGAACAGCGTACCCCCATCGGCCGCCTCGACCAGGCCCTTACGGTCGCGAATCGCCGTCGTAAACGCGCCCCGAACGTGACCGAACAGTTCACTCGCGAGCAATTCACCGCGCAGACTCGAGCAGTTGACCTCGACGAACGGCATCGGTGCCCGCTGGCTGTGCGCATGAATCCACCGGGCCAGCATTCCCTTTCCGGTACCCGTTTCTCCCAGGATCAACACCGGCGCATCACTTTCCGCAGCCAGTTGGGCGAGGCGTCGGACTTCTCGCATGATCGGTGTCTCCCCGAAATACATCACCGGACCGCGGTCCAGCCGCCGATACGCAGACACCCGCCGGCGCAACGTGCCCAGTTCGATACTCTTGCGCAGGAACACTTCCAGATCGTCCAGGTTCACCGGTTTGGTCAGGAAGTGGTCCGCGCCCCTGCGCATCGCCTCCACAGCCAGCGGAATGTCCCCGTATCCGGTAATGACCACGATGGCCACATCGGGGAGCATCTCGCGCAGATTCGGAATCCATTCCAGCCCATCCCCATCCGGCAAACGCATGTCCAGCATGATGATGTCGAACTGGTGTTCATGAATGTGCTGACGTGCCTCCGCGAGGGATTGCGCCTGGGTGGGTTCAAAACCGATGCGGTCCAGATAATGCGTCAAACCGAATAGCACGGCCGTGTCGTCATCCACGACCAGCACACGCGGGCGCATCCGTCGTCTCCTTCTCTCTATATCTTCCCTATATATAATGGCAAACGGATTTCAAATGTACACCCAGGAGGCGGATCGTTATTGTGCACGGTGATCTCGCCGCCGAGACTTTCGATGATGTTGCGGACAATACTCAGACCCAGCCCCGTGCCCCGTTTGCGTGTGGTAAAAAAGGGATCAAAAATGCGGCCCATGATCTCGGCGGGAATGCCGGGACACGCATCGATGACCCGGATACATGCCGTATTCCCCTCGCGCGCCACCGTGACCCGGATGGTCGATCCCGCAGGACTGTTCTGGACCGCGTTTTCCAGAAGATTGACGACCACCTGCTGAAGACGGACCGGATCGGCTGCCACGTCAATCGCACCCGGCGTCAACTGGGTGAATTGAATCCGGACCTGAAGGTCACGCTGTCCCTGTTGCCACCGTTCCATCGCCTCCACGCAGAGTTCCGGCACGGAGACACGCTGCAACTGCGATGGCGGGACAGGTTTTCCGAGATCGAGCAGTTCCTGCATCAGTGTGGTCAACCGCTGCACCTGGTCACGGATGTTGTCCAGAAACGGTCGATACTCCGGTGATTCCTTGAGATCCCGATACAGCACCTCCGTCGTCGCCAGAATGGCCATCAGGGGATTGCGCACCTCGTGCGCCACGCCCATGGCCATCTGACCGATAATTTCCATGCGTTCCAGATGGTGCAGCCGCCGTTCCATGAGATTGCGCTCCATTTCCGCCTGTTTCCGACGGATGATCACCGCCAGTAGATGCGCGATGGCCATAAGCACCTGTTCATCCTCTGCCCGGTGGTCATAGTCTACCTTCAGGTACACCATGAGCACCCCGATCAGCCGATCGTCCACATGAATCGGGATACAGTAATGCCCGTGCGGTTGCATCTCCGGCTGCGTTAACTCGTGCCGCGCATCCTGCTGCCACTTCCAGAATACGGTCCGGTTTTCCGTGGCCACGCGTCCGCAGAGACACGTTCCGTGAGGAACCACTGCACATACGCGCTGATGCTGCGCTGTCAGCCCGTACTGGGCTACCATATGCAACTCATGACGTTCCGGATCGTTCAGAAATATCGCTCCCCTGGGTTCCATGGGCAGCCATTCCGACGTGACAATGCACTCCAGCGCACGTTGCAGAATCGTTTCCAGCGGGTCATCGGAAAGGGAGATCTCCAGGATCGAGTTGATCAGCCGCTGGATCTGATAGTTGCGCTGCAACTGAGATGCAGAACGCTTTTGTTCGGTAATGTCTTTCAGTACGATGACCCTCCCGCGAACTTCCCCTTCGGGGGCGCGCATCGGGTATCGGGATACACTGTACCAGCGGTGATTTTCGGGAAAGTATACCTCCACCGAACGGGATGAC
>CAZIRO010000141.1:0-7258 GCA_964541595.1 uncultured Acidobacteriota bacterium | reverse complement strand
CGGCACACCGGTGGATCCGGTGGTGCGCATGTCCCATTGCCTGTCCCGATCCCAGGTGGATCGAAATTCTCATGTCCCTTGACCTGTCCCGATCTCAGAAAAGCAGACTGAGTGGTCTATTCCCTAAATCTATCTCCGCACCGTCGTCTCTTCCCTATGGGAGAGGACGCAGCATCTGGTCTCGGGAGCAGTCCCCCGCAGTGAGCCGTGATGGGACGCCGATACACGCAGACGTCCGCAGATCAGGCAACCTGTCTGTGCGCATCCGTGTCCATCCTGTGTCCCGTCCCCTCAACCTCCGGCACCTTTTTCGTCACTTCACTTGGGAAATACACCATTACGTAAGGAATATTTGGAGTAAGGAACAATGCGAGAGATCGTGACATCGAAGGTGACGTCCAAGGGAGAGGTGACCCTTCCGAGCCGTATCCGCTGGATGCTGGGTATTGGTCCCGGCGACGTCATCGTCTTTGCGATCACGGATGACGGTATGGTGGTGATCCGTCCCGTACATCGTCGCCGGCTGCCGGAACTGGCCGGTGTGCTTCCGGCGACGAGGCCGTATCCGGGGAGCCGCGCCTTGCGGGACGAGGTCGGACGGCGATTGGGTGAGGCGATGCTGAATGCAATCGATCAAATCCTGTCATCCATCGTCACTTCCCGTCCCTATGATATCAACCATACTTCAGGTTGAATCCGTTGACAAACTCCCCGTTCCCGCCCATATTTTAAACCGAACCGACCGGCGTTTCCCTCCATGCTCCCTGTCCGAATGGCGCGGTTCGCACCCCTGGACCGGTTGATGGCCCGGTGCGCCATGCATATCTGCAATGCTGATCGCTGGGGGGCCGTACAATGAGCCTGACCAAAGAACAGTACTTACGGTATAGCCGCCATCTGATCCTGCCGGAAGTTGGCCTGCGGGGTCAGCAACGGTTGCTGGAAAGTAAAGTACTGATCATCGGGGTCGGCGGCCTGGGTTGCCCGATCGCCATGTATCTCGCCGCGGTCGGCGTCGGTACGCTCGGACTCGTGGACTTCGACCGCGTGGACGAATCGAACCTGCAGCGCCAGGTCCTGTTTACGACCCGGGACGTCGGACGCCTGAAAGTGGACGTTGCGAAAGAGCGTCTGGAAGCGATGAACCCGGATGTCACCGTGCACACCTACCCGGTGCGACTGACATCCGAAAACGCAATGGATATCCTGCGGGATTACGATGTGATCATCGACGGTACGGACAACTTCCCCACACGTTATCTCACGAACGATGCCTCCGTATTCCTCAACAAACCATACGTCTACGGATCGATCTTCCGATTCGAGGGTCAGGTCACCGTCTTCAAACCCGGCGAGGGTCCGTGCTACCGATGCCTCTTTCCGGAACCGCCACCGCCCGGTCTGGTGCCGAGTTGTGCGGAAGGGGGTGTACTCGGTGTCCTTCCGGGAATCATTGGCCTGATCCAGGCTACCGAAACGATCAAACTGATCGTCGGCAGTGGAGAACCGCTCATCGGCCGGTTATTACTCTATGATGCGATGGAAATGATGTTCCGGGAAGTCAAACTGCGCCGCAATCCGAACTGTGTGGTCTGCGGGGACCACCCGACGGTTACAGAACTCATTGATTACGAGGAGTTCTGCGGTGTTCGTCCCTCCGTAGATGAGGCTGCATATGCCGATCTGCAGATCAATCCCGTTGATGTGAAACTGCGCCTGGAAGAATCCCGCAATGACGTGGTCCTCATTGATGTTCGAGAACCCTTTGAGTATGAGATTGCGCGTATCGAGGGTGCCAAACTGATCCCGCTGACCGAACTCGTGACCCGGTTGCACGAACTTGAACCCTACAAGGACAAGGAAATCATTCTATACTGCCATAAGGGCGGACGCAGCCTGATGGCCGCACAGATTCTGGCATCACGGGGATTCCGCAGGGTCAAGAGCATGTACGGCGGGATCGACGCCTGGGCGGATCAGGTGGATCCCCGGATGCCCCGGTATTGAAGAGACCGAGATCGAGACAGGCAATGGGATAGGGGAACCACCGGATCCCCTGGTGTGCCGGTGGCCACCGGTCTCAGGTCCCGGGTGTCAGGTTCCAGGTGTCAGGTTCCAGGTGTCAGGTGTCAGGTCTCAGGTTTCGGGTGTCAGGTATCCGGGACGGGAGACGAAAGACAAGGGACGGGGCATCGCATGGGACAGGGATGTCGCATGGCCGAATGGGCACCCACGGTGTCCCATTTCCCGTCCTGATTCCGGGAAGTGAGAGTTGACGTAAAAGAAGTGACGAGCGGAAACCTGACGTGCAGGGGGCTTGAATCATGCCGCTGGAGGGTATACCGCTTGCGCGGTTTGCACAGGTATCCGCCCGGGATCTGGGCGTGGATGCGGACGGCGCCCTGCGGATCACGGATTGGAAACCCCTGAAACTCTCCGGCTGGCGAGGATTCCGCGTCCAGTGGGTCCATGCGGAGCACGCCCCGATTGAACCGCCGGTATTCTGGGGCATTTACAGTTTCGGCAGCCGCTGGATTGCACCCTGGGCGGATTTGGCGTATCACCCCTCGGGAACATGTCCGGACTGCAACCGGGTCTGGATGCTGAACGATGCGGCGTCCATTGCGCTGTTCCGGATCTGGTCGGAGATCATCCCCCCGGACGGACACGTGGCTGTCGAATACGAAAGTGCTGATCATCACGAAACCATGATGGGGCTGATCCGACAGGTACCGCCGGTGCTGACGCCGATCGGGTTCTGGGCATACATGGGCGGTATCGTCGGTACGATTCGCGACTGGTATATTTCTGAAGGGGGACACGAGGGCCCGCGCAAATTACAGATCAATCAGGCCCACGATTGGCAGCACGCACTGAAAATACATCAGGCCTTTACCCGGGATGTGGAGACCTTCCTTGCCCGGCATCCGGATCCGCGGGATGTGATCATCCAGAATGCGGTTGCTCGGGGCCATCGGTGGCTGATGGAATCCCCATCCGTGCTGGACCGCGTGCGAGATCTGTTGAAGGCAAATGACGCAGGAGAAGCACCATGAGTGACGAGAAAAGCAATCGCGACGAGGAGAAGAGTGACGCGGGAAGTGGCAAGAGGGAAACGAATGTGTGGAAAAGTGCAAAGTGACGAAGGTCCAACCCTGGCATCCATCGTCGCCTCACGTTACTTTTCTTTTGTCACTTCCGGTAGGAACTGTTGCAGCATCCCGGCAAATCGGCTATGTGACCGGCCGGTCAATTCCGTCCACGTACCGGTTTCCATCACCCGCCCGTTCATCAGTACGTAAATACGGTCGGCGATACGGACCGATGGGATCCGGTGCGTGACCATCACGATCGTGGTTGTCCCCCGCAGGCGCTGGATGGTATCCAGGATTCTCGTTTCGGTCAGGCTATCGAGTGCGCTGGTGAACTCGTCGAGGATCAGGCACCGTGGCCGACGTACAAGAGCCTGTGCCAGGGCAATTCGCTGACGTTCACCACCCGCCAGCCGGATACCCCGGTCGCCGACGCGCGTATCCAGTCCCTCCGGCAGCCGGCGTACGAAATCCGCGCCAGCGGCTTCCAGTGCCTGCCAGAGTTCATCTTCCGTTGCGTCCGGGCGGGCCCACAGCAGGTTTGCGCGGATGGTGTCGTGGAACAGTACGGGGTCCTGGGGCACATATCCGATCTGTTGTTGCCAGGACCGGCAGGTCCGTTCGGTCAACGGAATACCGTCGATCCATACGGTGCCCGTCCAGGGCCGCAGGAGTCCCATGATGATGTCCACCACCGTGGTTTTGCCCGCTCCCGAATGTCCGACGATGGCCGTGATCTGACCTGCGGGAATCTCTATGGACAGGTCGTGGATCACTGGCTGCTCCTGGCGGTAGCCAAAAGTGACGGCCTCCAGGCGAATGGATCGGGAAAGCGGAGGCATCGGATCGGCTTGCCCGGTGAAAACAGCGTGACGCAGCGCCCACTGTTCCACGCGTCGCACCTCCGTATAGGACGGCAGGTGATGGACCCATTCCTGCAGGCCCTGATAGATGGCAAATCCACGTGGCAGTAACCGGAAGAACAGGTATACCAGGATCAGCACATCGGCTCGCGGCAGGCGAAAGATGGCGAGTCCTGTATATAACAGAATCGCCACGAGGAGCGCTGATCCCCACATGATGCCGATCGCGATGCCACGGTGCCACCGGGTGACCCGTTCATAGATCTCGCCCATCCGTTGAATCGTTCGTTCGAAATATCGGACGTGCTGTTCCTGCAGACCGTAACTGTGAATGAGTTTCATACCATCCAGATGGGCCTGAATGACGCGGTGTACCTGACGGTAAGCGTCCACCCACTGGTCTCCCCAGCGGCGTGAACGGCGCAATCCGAGATGCAGCACCGGTCCCAGCAGTATGCCTGTGCTCAGGACACCGACGGTCATCGGCAATGAAATCAAACCGGCGAATACGAGGTATACCGCGGCCATCATGGCCGACACAACCGTATGCAACAGGTGCCAGACGGCGATCCCGATGCGGTCCATTTCGGTCGTCAGGATCTGAACGATGTCCCCCCGAACCTGCCGCGTAAATGACAGCCAGTCCATGCGCGCAACCGCCCGGTACAGCCGGCTTCGGAAGTACACGAGAAACCGCTGTCCCATACGGGCGCGCAGTGTCGCCTGAACGTACTGGATGCCACTGTACATCCCCATCCCGAGGACGTAACCGAACAACGCCACACCCAGGGTCAGTTGCCCCCCAATACCGGCGATCCATCGATCAAGCGTATGAACGATCTGGAAAGAGACACTGCCCGGTTCGGTCAATTGCAGAAAGTGAAGAACGGGCGCCAGGAAGATCAGACCGACCCCCTCACTGAACCCGAGAAGCACCGTCAGTCCCCACCAGAACCACAACCGGGGACCCTGACAGCGGATGAGATCCTGTAGAAACTCCAGAGTGGAGCGGAACATTTCCATGTAACTCCGGCCGAATCAGCGATGCTGCATGAGAAGGCCACATCCAGCGCGACGGGAGGCGTGCAAATGCAAGAACCGCCCGGTCTACTGACCGCTGATTTGAAATTCCACCGTTGCTGACCGAATACGGTTTCATTTTATAAGCGCAAACACGCCGACGGTCAATCCTGCGGTCAGCGGCAGGGTGGGTCAACCCGGTGGTCCATATTGCCAGAAATGTACGCCCATTTAACAAATTCCTGTGTTTTCATTGAGTTGCACCATGTTCCACTGTAGGCGAAACGTCCATGCTATCCAGGCTCCGATGCATCCAAACACAAAGAGAACGAACTCTACCAACCAGTATGCCTGAAGTGTAAGATTCTCGATTCCGTACGAAATATGGAGAAAAGCTGCGAAAGCGTCCACCGCCGTTTTGCAAAGAAATGCAAACCAGAACCACCGCCAGCGTGTGACAATGACAGAGTAAATGATCAATAATGATGTAAAAGCGTGGATCAGCAACGCGGAGATTCGCTCAACTACAGGTGGTAGTATGAACGGCCAGGGCGAATCCGGAATTTCCCCCACCATCTTGATCACTCCCGCAGGGAGACGTTCAGGCATGAAAAGTACCAGAAGAATGAAGCCAGAATAACCCAGACCAACAAGGATCGCTTCAATGGCACCGAACCCCATCCCAAAGGCAACGGCTTCTTCCCACCTGGCTTGTCGAATTCTGGATACCCATCGGACAATCAAAAGCACCACACCGCATTCGAAAATTCCCGTGAGCAGGCCAATGTATACCCATAGCACGGGAGCAGCGATGGGCGGTGGGAACGATCCGCGAACATAGGTTTCCACCGGAGTTTTCATAAGAATGGCCACCGCGTATTTGAGGCTTACGGCAATCGTCCACGCGGCAGTGCCCCATGCAAAGAATGCAAAAGGTACTTGATAGTGACGTTTCCAGAGAACGACTGCTCCCCACCCGACGAGAATCATACCCGCGCCTGAAAGCAAATACACAGGACTCATGTCGATTTCTCCCGTTCGGAGCAATCGGAAGGTTTCGCTTGCAGCAGACCGGCCTGGTAGAGAGACTTGATGATTGGAGAACTCGTTCTGGCCGTATGCACAATGTCCACTCAATGCGTTTCAACCATCCCACTGGCGATCATCCATCGAGCTGTCCACGACCCCCCACGAAATGGCTCTCCTCCCATGTCATGATAGGGTGATGCCCCATTGCTCGCAAGAATATGGTGCCCCGGCATTCCTCTGATGGAGTTGCCCCGATCCGGCTATGCGAACGCGATGCATCTGCCGCGCTCCCACAAACACCATTCCCAGCTGTCTCCGTTGGCCCTTTCAATGGGTGCTGGCTCCCCCTTTTGTCTGATACCAGTGCTGTGCCTGCTGCGTCAGCAACGGTACCGTCCAGACAGTGGTAATGGAGAAAATGCGCGCAACGTTGCAGATTTCTCCGGCACGGAGTTTTTCTCCGCTGAGGATGTGGTATAATGAAATGTAACCCGCATATTTCTGATTCCCGCACTGGAGGCAAATCATGGCGAAAAAAAACCCCTGGCAAATGGCGCTCCAGCAGTTTTTTCAGGCAGCAGAACTCATGGATCTCGATCCCGGTCTTCGGGAAGTGCTGAGCACATGCAAACGGGAACTGACGGTGAACTTTCCGGTCAAAATGGACGATGGTACGATCCGGGTATTCACCGGATACCGTGTGCAGCATAACGTTGCCCGGGGACCGGCCAAGGGAGGCATTCGGTATGCGCCCGACGTCACACTTGATGAAGTCAAAGCACTGGCTATGTGGATGACCTGGAAGTGTGCAGTGGTCGGCATTCCTTTTGGCGGTGCGAAAGGCGGTGTGGTGTGCAATCCGAAAGAGATGAGTCTGCGAGAGCTGGAAAACCTCACCCGACGGTATACCACGGAAATTTCCCTGCTTATCGGGCCGGAACGGGATATTCCCGCCCCTGACGTGAATACCAACCCGCAAATCATGGCCTGGATTATGGACACGTATTCGATGCATCATGGGTATTCCGTTCCGGGGGTTGTAACGGGAAAACCGATCGAGATCGGCGGTTCGCTGGGTCGGCTCGATGCCACCTCTCGTGGATGCCTGTATGTGACCCTGGAAGCCCTGAAGGATCGGGGAGAGACCCTGGAAGGCAAAAAAGTCGCGATTCAGGGTTTCGGCAATGCCGGCCGCTATGCAGCGGAACTCTTCTCGGAAGCCGGTGCAATCATTGTCGCGGTCAGTGATTCCAG
>CAZIRO010000140.1:0-7353 GCA_964541595.1 uncultured Acidobacteriota bacterium | reverse complement strand
GGATGGACGATTGTTTTATCTCTGTGGACTCCGTGCCTCCGTGGTGAAATGATCCCATCGCAGTTACCTGTTGAAATTGGAAGAACCGACACGTTGTAAAGGGGATTGAAACCTTTGCTGCTGCTTACTGCCCACCATAAGGAGGGTTTACGGTTCGATCCCGAGTCTGCGCATGGCCATCCGGTTGAGGGTTCCCAAGGTTCGGGTCACCCAGGTCATGGGGAGCATGCGGACGGTGCATACCACCATGCGGTTGAGCAGGCCGGGGATGATCAAACACCGATATGGACGGCGTTCCATTCGCCGCAAACAGTATGCAACGACGTGTTCCGGTGTGGTCGCGAATCGATGGACACTGCGGCGGAAACGCGCACGAACGTCTGATGGGACGCCGACCGCGCGTTCATGGAGTGCAGTGGCCGTAAACCCCGGTGCGAGCACGTACACCCGCACACCCGTTGCGCGAAGTTCTTCCCACAGCGCCAATCCGAACCGTTCCAGATAGACCTTCGTGGCTGCATAGGTGATGGCGTAGGGTGTGGGCATCATCCCGGATAGCGACCCCACAAATACAATCGTTCCCCGGCGCCGGGCGATCATTTCCGGAAGCAGTCGATGTGTTAACACGGTCGGTACTTCCACGTGTACCCGGACCATATCGATTTCCGCTTCCACGGGCAGGCGATCCAGCCGTCCGAACGAACCGAATCCGGCATTATTGATCAGCATCTCGACGAAATCCGTCCGTGCACATGTCCACTGGACCAGCGTGTCTACCGCCGCATCGTCTTTAAGGTCCAGCACCAGATCATCGAACTCCTGACGGGGCCAGCGTGCACGCAGGGTCTCGGTCACGGTATGCAGACGGGCTGCATTTCGTCCGGTGAGCAGACAGGACCATCCCTGTGCAGCCAGTGCGTGGGCAAACGCCCGGCCGATGCCGGAACTGGCACCCGTGATCAGTGCCCACCGCGCGTCGGATACTGCCATGGTTCGTCCTCGAACGTACGTCACCATTCAGCGTACGCCGTCAAACCAGCATATGTTTTACGGATTGAACGCTGACCCCGATAGACGTTCGCCAACGGGTGGAGGAACATCCCGCAGGATGGATTCGGGGATGCGGTTCAGCACGAGGAACAGCACCGCAGCCGTCAGCCACAGATCGTCTTTACGGCCGATCCGGGGAATGAAATCCGGAATCAGATCGAGTGGCGACACCACATAGACAGCCGCCAGCCAGAGCAGGACACGCACCCATCGGCGCAATCGGGGATCCCGGCTCAGACGTCGATACCACCGGGCGAAGTCTTCCAGATTGTCCATACGCGGACGCAGGCGATCATACTGAGCCGGTTTGGGAAACCATACGGACGCCAGTACGGACAGTACAATGATGACAAACACAATACCGAGCGAGATCTCCGTCGGAATCGGATAGTGCACGGAAAGGATCATTTTCACACCGACGAAAAACAGTATTAAAGAGATGCCATAGTGCAGATACACGAACATCTGCAGTACGCCGGCCAGAACAAAATAGAGCGCACGAAGCCCGAGAATGGCAAAGATGTTCGAACTGTATACGATCAGGGGATCCCGCGATACCGCAAGCACGGCCGGAATGGAGTCCAGGGCAAAGATGAGGTCCGTGGTTTCGATCGCGATCAGTGCCACAAACAGCGGCGTGGCACACCACCGTCCGTTCACACGCGTGAAGAAGTGTTCACCGTCCAATTTCGAAGTCACGGGGAACACCCGCCGGAACAGACGCAGAACCGGATTTTTTTCCGGATCGATGTCCCTGTCTTTTTCCATGAGGAGGCGCACACTGGTCACGAGCAGAATACCGCCGAAGACATAGACCATCCAGTGGAACTTCCGGATCAGTTCTAGGCCTGCGAACAGCATGATCGCGCGCATGACCAGGGCCCCGACGATCCCCCATTTGAGCACACGGGGCTGGAACATGGGCGTAATGCGGAAGTATGCGAATATCATGACGAACACGAAAAGGTTATCCACACTTAACGACTTCTCAATGAGGTAAGCGGTGAGGTATTCCAGTGCACGGGTCGTTCCCATCCAGTACCAGACCCCCACGTTGAACAGGAGCGCCAGAACAACCCATACAATGCTCCAGATGGTGGCCTCGCGCAGTGATATCACGTGGGGTTTCCGCTGAAACAGACCGAGGTCGATGATAAGCATCACCAGTACGATGATACCGAACGCGATCCAGCCCCACAGTTCATGGGCCATTGTGGTCCACAGATTGGTTCCGAGTGCCTGCACTATACCAGCTCCACGATGTAATGCACAAATCGCCAGACATCGACCGATGCCAGCGCCTGCACGACGCCCGGTCCGACGAGTTGATAATACACGCCGATATGGTGCACGCGTTCCTGCAGACGATCCAGGGGGCGAATCCATGCCTGAATCCGTGCACACTGATCCATCCACCGATCGGAGCGGCGCGCCCATAACTGTGCGACCGTACCTTCAAATCGCTGCCAGGCCTGTTGCACGTGATGCAGTGCACGTTGCCAGCGGTCCGGGTCCGGCAAACCGGCACGTTCCAGCGCACGGGTGATCTCGAGTTGAAACGTCTGCCACCGTGCGGCCATGGCTTCGATCGCTTCCCACCAGTCCGGGCGCGCAGCCCCTTCCGGTGCCCAGGTTTCGACAGGCCGCACAAGGCAGTGGGAGACGGACAATCTGGTCCGTTTGAACAGGCGACGAAGCGGCGGCGGCACCAGGGTCAGACTGACCCTCGGAAAGAGGACCGGCATGGGAACATCCAGCGCATCGTAGAGAAACCGCAACTGCGCGAAATAGGCGATCTCCGCCGGTCCGGCGACATAGACCATCGTCGGCAGTGTATAATCCTGCAAAATCGGTCGCAGGGCCACGTTGGGACTGATCTCAGTCACGTGATCAGTGAGCCATGTGCGGAACGCGTCTACGGACCACTGTTCACCCGTCCCCAGACAGACGATTCGGCCATTCCGCCAGAGCAGTCGATGCCGTGCACCATTCGCGATACGGAACATCGGAAAGTACTCGTCGTGCACCGGCAGTTGCAGGTGGTACCCGCGCTGCTGCAGACGCTGCATCCATGTGCGCCACTCCGGAAGCAGCACTGCCCAGCGGGCGACCAGTTGATCCAGCAACGGCAGTGCCCGCCGTTTCAGCGCCGCATTGCGTGCGGAGATCCAGAGCGGCCAGCGCATGTCCGGTGCGATTGCGTACAGGAAGATGCGAAACGCCCGATCCACCGTATGGTTACCGCCATATGCCCGATCCAGAGCCTGTTGCAGCGCCTGTGCGTACAATCCCGGTCGAATCCAGCGGCGATGAAACTGCACTGCATTCCGAACGACGGGATGGTCCACGGTCAGGGTTCCGATGGGACGTCGATTTGCCCGGACCCCTTCGGACAGGGGCGTGATCTGCGGATGGTCCGCGTCATCAATACTGGCGATCTGCAGGAACTCCGCGAGATCGTGGTCCTCATCCAGGGACCAGAACGCCGCCCGAACAGCCACTCCCCGGGACCACCATATTTCCGCCAGCCGGACCGCCGTCCATATCTTGTACAGCGTAAACAGCGGTCCCCCGAGCAACCCCGGTTGCTGTCCCGTAACGATCAATCCATCCGCAGTGGTGCGGGACACGGGGTCCGGATCGTGCCAGGGTTCCGTCAATGCATGCCACTGTGGGGCATGTTGCAGACGGGTCCAGAACGCCTGCCGCCGCTCCCATTGACGTTGATGTGCATCTGCATCTCCCGGTGCAACGGGAAAGAGGTCTTTCACCCGGTCAAAACGTTCCACGAAATCACGGAACAGGTCCGTGGCACCGAGTTCCGACCAGGCAATCGCATGCATGATCCCGAAGTCCTCCATCCATGCCGGGGATTACCACTGAATCACCAGCGTGGTCGTGGTGGCCAGATCATGACGAACGCGATCCGGGGGCGGCAGGTTCTGGTACCGCCACGCCAGCGTCCATTTGATCCGGGCGCGACGATGAAATTGAAATTCAAACGCGCTCGTTCCGTACGCCTGCACATTGTGCCAGTCGGCCGGGTTGATGACAAATCGATTTTCCTGCTGGTAGTGCAGACGGTCGCTGAACCGGTGGTCCAGCCGGACGGTCACCCATGCACTGATCGATCGATCGCGCCGCCCATATGCCATTTGCGCGGTCATGTATCCCAGAGACAATGCGGTCTCCAGACGGGTACGATCGGTCTGCAGCCAGCGGTAACCGAGTCCCGGCCCCAGCCGAATACGGAGATAAATCCCCGCGCGATCGTCTCGCTCGCCCTGTACGGTCGTGGTCACATACAGACGACGGTGCACGGAACGCATGACCTGAATATCGACCTCCTGACGATCCACGCCGGAATCGCGATCGCTGACCTGATAGAGCACCCGTCCGCGACCGACACCCTCCCAACCCGGCGATTGATAGCGCCATTCTGTCGCAAGCCAGAGGCTCCAGCTTTCACTGTTTCCCGTTGAACCCGCCAGACCGAACTCGACCGACCGTTGCCAGCCCGTCAATGTCTGTGCATACAGCACACCGGCGAGCATCCAGTGTCCGACCCCCCATCCCATCAGAAACAACCATGGAAACCTCAAGCAACGGTGATTTGGCAGTATGCGTCGCATTGCCCGTATTCACCCGTGACCCGAGTTCAAATCGTGGTGCGCCCCGTTCCATACCGACCGCAGCGTCCGGGTATACCATTCGGTTGCAGGTCCCTGTATAATGCATGTCAGCGTGGTTGCAGGCCGAGATGGATCGGGTACCCTGAACATCGGGTTTTTCGTTCGAACTCTACACCTGCCGGGAGGACGAACATCATGACCGGTGTTGAAAATAGGCCAAAATCTGAGGGTTTGCAAGAACTCATCCACTATTTGCGCACGGTACTGGAATCCGGCCGGGCATTTGTTCAGGGAGAGACATACACGCTCGGCGATACCGTCAGGGTAACCGTACGCCCGATCGGTGACCAGACCCGCGCGGGAATGGCCGTATTCATTTCCAGTCCGGCGGATACATTTCGTCGTCCACTTGTTGCCGTTATGGTGGGGTCAGCGAGTGATATGGAACGCATGCAGTCGTGCGTGGAAACGTTGCAGGCGCTGGAGATCCCGCACGAGGTCGTTGTTTTGTCCGCACACCGCACACCGGATGACACGGTCACATACGTGCGGACGGCAGAGCGACGGGGGGTGCGCGTATTCATCTGTGCGGCGGGGATGGCTGCACATCTGCCCGGCGTCGTGGCCGCACATACGGACCGTCCCGTGATCGGCGTGCCGATCGCGTCCGGGATCCTCTCCGGTCTGGACGCACTACTCTCGATCACACAGATGCCTCCCGGCGTTCCGGTCGCCGGTGTGGGCGTTGACGGCGGCCGCAACGCCGCACTCCTGGCGGCGCGCATCCTGCAGCTGGAACTTCCGTGGATCGCCGATCGCCTGCGGCAATATCACGACCGCCAGCGGGAAAGGACGCTGGCGCACAATCCCTGGGTGCGGGAACTCGAACGCACGGTGGTACGTGAGACCCATATTCCCGAACTGTCGCTCATCAAACGTGGAAAAGTCCGGGACATTTACGATCTCGGGGATCGGATGCTTATCGTGGCCACGGACCGCATTTCCGTGTTTGACGTGGTCCTGCCGACACCCGTGCCCGGTAAGGGAAAAATCCTTACGGCCATCTCGGTGTTCTGGTTCTGGAAGTTCCAGGATCGCGTGCGCCATCATCTGATCAGCACACGCGCGACCGATCTGCCGAACGACCTCGCGCAGAAGTATCCCTACCTCGACGGTCGCGTCATGATCGTGCGCAAACTCCGGGTGATCCCCATCGAGTGTATCGTACGCGGATACCTCGCCGGAAGTGGCTGGCGCATGTATCGGGAAACGGGACGCATCATGGACGTCGAACTGCCGCCCGGTCTGCGTGAAGGCGAACGGCTGCCGGAACCGATCTTCACACCGACGACGAAAGCCACAGAGGGTCACGATCGGCCGATGACGTTCCAAGAAGTCGTGGATATGGTCGGCACGGACGTTGCCGTGCAATTACGGGACCTGAGCCTGATGATCTATCGGGAGGCCGCTGCCTATGCGGAACAGCGCGGGTTGATCATCGCGGATACCAAGTTCGAGTTCGGTATGGACGATGCCGGCCAGATCTACCTCATTGATGAATTACTCACGCCGGATTCCTCCCGGTTCTGGGACCGACAGGCGTATGCGCCCGGACGTGTGCCGCCGAATTTTGATAAACAGTACGTGCGCGATTACACGAGTTCCCTCGGCTGGAACAAACAACCTCCGGGACCGTCGCTGCCGCCGGATGTCGTCGCCCGGACGATTGAAATTTACCTGGAAGCCCTCCGTCGGCTGATTCCCTTTGCGGACACCACGGGTATCGTGTGAGACTTCAGAGTCCTCACCGCCAGAGGGTGCCGGTTTCCATTTCACGGAACAGCCGTTCGTACAGCGCCAGACATTCCGCGCGCCATTCCGGATCAATGCGGACGACCCGTTCCGCCCACCGATGGCAGTACCGGCATGTTTCGCAATCGCAGTCACGGCAGCTCTCCTGCAGGAACCGATCGATAAATCCATCCAGCTGGCGGTTATCGATGTATACCGGTGTACCGATGGGGGTCAGGAACCCGCGCATGCGCGCCAGCCGGTAGAGCATCGGCAATTTATGCCAGCGCACGCCTCCCCGGCGCAGGAAGTAACGAACACACCACCGGATCCCGCGTATCCGGTCGTATCGAAGTTATGGCCGTTTGGGAGAAGCCAGCGCACGTCGGATTCGGGACCACAGGACGGGATCTTCTGGAAAGAGCCCGATCTCCGGTAACCGTTCGAGAAGAATCCGCCACCGGTCGTCGCGCCGGATGACGTCCACAAGGATGGGCAGGCCTTTGTCCACGTATCCACTCCCGATCAGGCTCACCCCGTGCCAGAACCGCATTTCCAGGTTGTCCGGCGCCAGCCGTTCGGCGGCTGCATATTCCCGCATGGCCGTTTGGATATCGTTGCGTTCCAGGGCGGCGTCTCCCCGCTGCATGTGCATATAGGCCCGGTGTAAACGTACGAGTCGCCGCAGTTCCCGGACGGGTTGCGGATGATCTTCCACACGCAGGTCCATGACCACATTCCGCCACGGGGGGCCTTCCGGGCGAATGCGCACGATCACAATGGCCGCCGACTGCCGGCCCCGTAAATCGCCGCCGGCATGTTCAGCGGCCTCCAGAGCGGCCAGCATCCGTTCCGCCAGATCACCTTCGGTTTGTTCGAA
>CAZIRO010000139.1:0-7436 GCA_964541595.1 uncultured Acidobacteriota bacterium | reverse complement strand
GTCGTAATGTTTTGCCCGTTTCCGGTAGAGGTCACGAATTTCTTCCACAACCGTCATGGAGGTCTCTGCGCAGCGAACGCTACGGACTCATCGATGCCAGGATTTCCTGGAGGCAGTCCCACTCGTTGGGCAGGGGATTCTGCCACAGCCAGGCCACCTTACACCGAAACCCCGGCAGCGCCCGGCTTTTTGCCCAGCCCCGGCGAATCCGTCCCTTGCGGACGCGTTTTGCCGTGCGCACCCAGCGAACCAGTTCCTGTACTTCCAGGTCAACGACCCACAATTCGTCCACACCGTGCTGCATGTACTGCCACGCCTTGGTGGTCAGGTCGTAATTTCGTGTGGACGGCGAAGTGACCTCCACGACCAGCCGGGGTGCGCCGTCCAGGTAATTTGCGCGCAGGCGGTCCATCTGGTCGGCGGCGACAAAGAAAATGTCCGGTTCGTACAGCAGGTTCGGCCGCAAACGCACCACGGCCGGCCCGTTCAGTACTTCACCCGGAAGGCGATCCCGAACGAACCCTCGCATTAGAAAAGTTAAGAACCCCACGATTTGCTGATGCCGGATACCGACCGGAGAATGCACGATGATGTCTCCATCTTCGAACTCCCAGAAAACAGTCTCCGGGGCTTCCTGCAGGAACCGCGTTTCGGTCCAGCCGGGGATGCGCACCAGATAGTCCTGGCACGCGATACCAATATCGATCACACCCGGCGGGGTGATGGTACGCATAGGGCAAACCCTGTACGCCTTCTGGAGTCTCTTTGCAATTTACATCCGTATGTACTGTGTGGCAACTTTCGCCGGCTGAGATCCGAATCATAAAGTCCGGAAATGCTGAAGGGACAGCGATCTGTAGAACTCCTGGTTTCGGATATCGGATTTCCGGGATCCGGTGTTCGGACTCAGGGGAAATGCGGACACGGTGTACAGCGCAAGGGCCACGTAACGGCGTATGTTCAATTCTCCATCCCAGTTTCCGAACAATCGCCGTGTTTGAACCTGGTATCGTGCTAATATAAGATTTTGCTGGGAATTATATGATATAAACAGGTGGTTTATGCGCCTTACTCTGGCATTCGGTTGCCTTCTGTGGCTGTGGTTACCTGCCCGGATCGGCGATCCGGTTTCCGGCATCCGGTCGAATTTGTCCGCATTGTCCCATTCGGATGCGCAACACCATGTCGGTTTCGGGATCTATGTGGAACGAGGGATCGGCGGCACAGTGTTTGATATTGCGGTGAGTCCCAGCGGACGGTATATCGCTGCAGCGTTTGCGGACAATACGATCAAAGTCTGGGACGCCGTGACGGGGCAATGGCTGCGGACCCTGATCGGCCATCGAGATGACGTGATCCGCATCGCTGTCACTCCAGACGAGGAATACATCGTTTCCGCGAGTTGGGATCATACCATCCGGATCTGGCATCTGTCCACGGGGGAACCCGTACGTGTCATACGGCATCCTTCGGCGGCATGCACGGCCGTTACGGTGAGTTCGGACGGCCAACGAATTCTGGCTGGATGTACGGATGGGGCGATTCGGGAATGGGCACTGTCATCGGGCCGGATGCTCCGAACGGTTTCGGGACATCGCGGATGGGTGCTGGACGTTGCGGTCAGCTCGGGCGACCGATTCATTGTTTCCGGGGGCTTGGACCGCACGGTTCGTATCTGGGACTCGCGTACCGGTCGTGCCATTCGGGTGCTGACCGGTGCTGGTGACCGGATGGACAACGTCGTCATCCATCCGGACGGCAGATACATATTTTCCAGGAGTTGCGACGGCACTGTACAGATGTGGGACCTCCGTACAGGCCGAACGGTGCGCATGTTCAAATTCCGGAAACACGCGCTACAACAACCATGTGGCACTTCAATTCTGGACATCTCCCCGGATGGACGTTTTCTTGCCATCGGTTCGGTGGTGGTTGCTCTGAAAACAGGCCAGATTTACAGACTCCAGGAATCCTTAAGGATCGCAAGGGTGCGCAGTACGGTATTACCCGTCACCGCCGTTGCGATGCATCCGCATGGCCAAAGGATGGTGATGGGTGGGCGTTATGGTCTTGTATGGGAAGTGGACCATGTCAGCAGACGGCATATCATTCGTACGTTGAGTTTTCTTGCTCCTGCATCCATTTCGATCGATATGAGTCGGGATGGACGCTGGATCGTCGTCGGTAGCGCATATGGGTATCTGCAGGCGTGGGATCTTGCGACGGTCCGGTTTGCCTGGGTGGCCGATCCACGTCTGATCCCCACAGGTCAGGTGACTCCGGATGGGCGGTACAGAATCGTCATTCGTCCCGACGGCAACCTGGACGTCTGGGAACTCTCGACCGCCCGACGCGTACGTATTATACCCGTTGGACACCAGCGCCGTATCACCGGAATCCGATTGTCCCAGTACGGTCGGTATATTCTCTCTATGGATGAACGTCGGGAACTCCGCATCTGGTCTCTGGACCGGGATCAGCTGATATGGACCAGAGTCTGTCAGCGTTTCTGCGGGCCTCTGGACCTGTGGATGATCTCTCCGGACGGCGTTTATGCTGTCGAGGGGACATATGACGGTCGTATCAAAGTATGGTCCGTCGCCATGCGCGTGATAGTCTGGGAAGCCTCTACACACGAAAGCCGGATTCAATTCATCGCCATCGATCCGAACAGTCGGTATGTCGTTACGGGAGACGCTGCGGGCAACGTTACAGTGTGGCACCTCCGGACGGGTCAACAGCTCTGGTCCCAGTGTCTGTTCCCGTATGCAGCGCTGGGGGGACGGATCACACCGGACGGCACGTATGTCGTTGTGTGGGGAGGGCATCGAACGGTACAGACGCGCTACCTGCGCGATGGTCAGGTTGTACGTGTGTTACATCTGCCCGAAGGTGCGCTCATAACGGAAGTGGCCATTCGTCATGACGCCCGGCGGATCGCGGTCTGCCACACCGATGGTACGGTGCACGTATGGGATCCGTTCACCGGTAAACGGACTCAGGTTTTGCGTGGTGTTCCGGGAAGAGCATATAAACCGCAATTCGTCGGACATGGAGTCTATCTCCTGGCCCATGTGATCGGCGGTGATGGCGCGATACGGATGTGGGACCTGCGCACCGGCAAGGTCGTACATACGTTTGCGATTCACGGTATTTATACGCTGCGCATCAGTCCGGGTGGGCGATATGTCATATTGGGTGGTGACGGACTTACCGTGCGTGATCTGCAAACCGGCAGGTGGATTCGGTCCACAGTTCGACACGTGCCGATGTCCGTAATCCATGACGTTCGCGTCAGTCCAGATGACCGATACGGTATTGTGATAGAAGGCAACCGCATTCGGGTCTGGGATCTTTCCACCGGGCAACTGGTTCGGGAATGGGACAACCCGGAAGGTCCCCGTGTGATGGCTCTGGCGGCGGACCATCGCATGATCACGCTCGATCGCAACAACGTGCTGAGCGTATGGAACTGGGAAACCGGTCAACACCTCGCGTCGATTCATACATACCGGAAGCAATCCGTCAGGGTCCGCATGGATATGGGACGGCGATACGTGATCACGGAGGACCGCGATCGCAAAGTTCGGATATGGCGTCTTGAAACAGGGCAGCTGATCCAGGCTCTACCGGAACACTATGCACTGACCGGACTCGTGGCTGTCAGTCCCGACGAACGGCTCCTGATCGCGAAGAACAGTGGCTGGATCGTGGCCTGGAACTTGAAGACAGGTCAGCAGGTATGGTTTTTACGGGACTGGGATGAAATCATCCAAAGGATCACGATCGCACCAAACGGGCGGCACTGGATATCGACCGGGCTGGATGGTGTGATCCGCCTGGGGGACCTGAACACCGGCCGGGAACAACTGCGCATGATCCGATTCAACGATGGTGCATGGGTCATACACACCGCACAGGGATACATGAATGCTTCACCCCGGGGATTGCGATATGTCTATATCATCGTCGGCGACCGTGCATACAATCTGGCCGAACGTGCGGACTGGCAGCGTGTCCTGGTCGATCCGGATCGCGTCCGCAAGGTGCTCAGGGGAGACCGCGTACGGAGACCGAAAATTCCCTGTTCGCAGGAGGGAGGGGGGTGTGCCTTTACCGGTATCTGGTGATCGTCGCGTCAGTGCTGGTGGGAGGATTCGTCCTGAGTAAGGCAAACGGTCAACAGACGGCTTTTCCGGGCATCCGTATCCCGACAAATATTGATGTCGCACGGGATACACGGGTGGAAGTCTATATAAATCTGGGACACGGCGCTGCGGTCAGAGATGTTGCCATCAGTCCGAATGGTCGATACGTTGCAACGGCAAGCAATGACGGAACGGTTAAAATATGGGATTTTGCCACCGGGCGTCTGACACGCACGCTGACTGCACATTCGGGTCCCGTGCACGCGGTCACGATCATTCCGCATAGACGAATGGTGGTCTCCGGAGGTGCGGACGCGATCATTCACGTCTGGGACCCTATATCCGGACAACAGGTACGCGCCCTGGTCGGTCACCAGGGAGTGATTACTGCACTGTCCGTCGATCCGACGGGACGCTGGCTCGTGTCAGCGGGAATGGACGGTACCGTGCGGGTGTGGGAACTTCCGCTGGGACAAATCGTTCGGGTCATTCACGCGCATGCACGCGGTGTCATAGACGTGGCTGTGAGTCCGAACGGTCAGTACATCGTATCCGGTGGTGTGGGACCAGCGGTCAAGGTCTGGCATCTGCGTACCGGTCGTCTGGTCCGGACACTGCGGGAACGTGTCCCTCCCATGCGTTCGTCGCGCCGAAACCGGTCAGACGTTTTACGCATTACCTGGAAGGACACAATGTGGCCGATCCCCGGTGAACGCCGGTACATTACGGTGCCCGGTTTATCAAGCGTGGAGTGCGTTACAGTCTCTCCCGATAATCGTTACGTGCTGGCATGTACTGGAGGACAGATTCATGCCTGGCGCCTGGCCACAGGAGAGCCTGTAGCCCGTTTTACGGCAAGATACGTTTCCGCCGGGTATTCCGTCGCCGTCACCCCGGATACCCGGTACGTGGTCGCTGGGGGGAGGGAAGCGATCGTCGTGTGGCGATTCACCCCTCCGGAAGAGCCACTGTATATCTGGAAAGTTCACGATTCCATCGCATACGCTGTGGCGGTAGACGCCTCAAGTCGATACGTTGTGACAGGGTCAGGGGCATTATATGGAGCCCGGGGTAGAGTAGCGATCTGGGATCTGTGGAGCGGTCGGAAGATACGCACGCTGGGTGCACCACAAAGGGAGATCTGGGCAGTTGCCGTCAGTCCGGACGATCGTTATGTCCTATCCGGTGGCGGGGACAGCATGATCAAGGTGTGGGACCGTATATCGGGTCGGCTCGCGTGGAACCTGACATCATCGTTTTCGGAAACCATCACCGCTGTGGCTGTACATCCGAGTGGGCATGTGGTCATATCCGGGAGTAACTGGGGTGCCGTTCGGATATGGGCGTTTACTGAACCAAGACGCGTGCGTATCTTGCAGGGTCAACTTGCTGTTCCCGTCACGGCCGTGGCCATCAGTGCAGATGACCGATACGTTGTTGCCGGTGATCAGGACGGACGTATTTACATCCGGGATCTCGCTTCTGGCCGACTGATTCGGACGTTGCAGGGACATGCTCGGGCAGTCAGCGGGCTTGCCATTACGCCGGACGGTCAGTGGATCGTGTCCGGCAGTGAGGACGGTACCGTGTACGTCTGGGCACTGCCGTCAGGCCGGTGGGTGCGGATGCTCCCGGCGCCTGTCGATCACGTGCATACGCTGATCACGAGTCCCGACGGCAGATACGTATTCGTGGGGGGAACCGACTTCCATATGCGAACCCGGTTCGGTAAGATCGGCGTGATTTCTGCATGGGATCTGAATACCGGACAACAGGTCTGGACGTTTGCCACTGGTCCATCCTACCCCCTTCCATCTTACCCCCTGGCACTGGCGATCAGTGCCGATGGTACCTGGCTGGTCGTGGGGAACGCGAACGGCACTATCGGTGTATGGCCGCTGTTTTCCGATGATCCCCTATGGATCAGGAAGGGACACCCCAGTACGGTCCAGTCTGTTGCCGTCAGTCCGGATGGCCGGTATGTGATTTCCAGTGCTCTGGATGATGGCGTCAAAGTGTGGGAACGTGCAACGGGACGACTGATACACACTTTACGAGGCGTGTACGGTGTCTCCGTAACCGTTTCTCCAGATAGTCGGTATGTGATTGCTGGAGGAATGAAGAGTGTGGTCATGTGGGAACTGTCTACAGGTCGAAGGTTCCAGACACTCGAACACCCGTGGCATGATATCCATGCACTTGCGTTGAGCTCTGATGGGCACTGGGTCGTCACCGGTGGAGAGGACGGGACCATCCGTGTGTGGGAACCGGATACGTGGGGATGGATGCGGATGCTGACGAGGGTACACCGCTCGGTTGTCCGGCACATTCGGATAAGTCCGGATGGGAGTTACTTCGTGTCATCCGGGTCTGAAGGCACCATCCGGATGTGGGATGGGGTTACGTACGAACCAACATGGCGCCTGTTCGGCGGGAAGTCAGATCGCATATTGCCGCTGCTGGCACTCGCGATCAGTCCGAACGGACGATACTTGATCGTAGCATTACCCCCGCGATCCCCGGAAGATGCGCACCATCGTGTCATCGTTGTGGATCTCTTCATGCGGATCATCCGCCACCTTCCTGAGGACATTCAGAAGGATGTGCTCGCGGTAGAGATGAACACGTCCTGGCGAGACACGCAATTTGCCGCACCCGATGGGAGTATTGTCCGGGTTTGGAACTACGTCACCGGTCGGCCGGTGCGCGAACTGCATGGACATCTGGCGCCTGTCCGGTCGGTGCGCATGAGCCGGGATGGACAGTATGTCATATCAGGTGCTCAGGACAAGACCATCCGTATATGGAAAATTCCGTCCGGCCAGCCGCACCAGATCCTCCGGGGCCATTTGTCGGATGTTACTGCGCTGGCCATTGGTATGGACAACACATACCTTGTGTCAGGGAGTCTTGATGGCACCGTTCGACTGTGGGATCTGTCGACAGGCCGCGAACTGGCCCGGATGGTACAGTTTGTGGATGAATCCTGGATAGTGCTGACACCACAGGGATATGTCAACGCTTCTCCAGACGCATTGCGCCACGTCAATGTGCGTATCGGTGCCCGTGTGTTCGAGCTGGCCAAGTGCCCGGACCTGCAGCGTGTGATCGTGGCCCCCGATAGAGTCCGAGCGGTACTCCGGGGTGAGCAGGTGTCCCCCGTTTTGATCCGGGGAAAACATGTGCAACGTTCAATCCCGTGTAAGTAAGAGCAGTCCAATCGCAGGGTCCATCCCGGTGTTTCCCCGCCGATCGCCACCACGCGCTGCAGGACACCCGTCACGGTTA
>CAZIRO010000138.1:0-7564 GCA_964541595.1 uncultured Acidobacteriota bacterium | reverse complement strand
CCCATCCCCTCAACCTGCGGCACCTTTTTCGTCACTTCACTTTGGAAATGAACCATTTAGGTAAAATGGTGTAAAATTAAATTTGTTTCCCGTGCTTTTCCGTCTTCCGTCGCCGGTCACCGGTCGAAGAGGGGATATGTGGACCCCGTGTCTCCGTGGTGCAATGATCCTGCGCATATCGCGGGGGCCATCGGGACACCCTGGGTCCCATTGCCTGTCCCGAGTTCAAGTAACCCCATGTTGCAGGGGTTCTGCCGGTGACGTATGATGATCGCAGACCCCCATCGGGAGCCCGGATACGATGACGTCCACGCTGTTCTACACCTCGGAGTGGATGAAATCGCCCCTGTTGCAAAACCTCCGGGAGGAAGTCGATCTCGTCCTCCGTCAGATCATCGAGCAGACGCCCGCGCATACCGTTCCCGAACTGATCGACGCCATGCGGTATGCTGTCCTGAACGGCGGGAAACGCATCCGCGCACTCATGCACATTGCGCTCACCGAGGCGCTGCAGGGGCCGCGTTCCGACGCGCTGCTCGTGGGTGCAGCCGTCGAGTGTATCCATGCAGCATCCCTCATTCTGGACGACCTGCCGATCATGGACAATGCGACGACCCGCAGGGGACGTCCCACGCTGCACCGTGTGGTCGGTCCGGATGGTGCGGTGCTGACCGCGATGGCACTTGTGAACCTTGCGTACGAGATTCTCTCCCGGCTACCCACCGTATCCGCCACACTGTCCCTCGACCTTGTGCACGATCTCGCATGGTCCGTCGGACGTTCCGGATTGATCACCGGACAGTGGCTGGACCTCCATCCACCGGAACGGACGATCGAAACCGTGGACCGCATTCACCGGTACAAAACCGCGATTCTGTTCGAGTTCATCACTGAGGCCGCCGGTCGCCTGAGTCAGGTCAGCACCATGGAACGGTCCGACCTGCAACGGTTCGGTCGCTATTTCGGTCTCGCCTTCCAACTGCTGGACGATATCGTGGACGTCCAGGCCACCCTGCAGGAGGCACGGAAAGACGTCGCAAAAGACGTGCGCCGTCTGACCTATTTCCAGATCGCGGACTGGCGTGCCGTACTCGATCGGCTGCAGCAGGTCCTCAATGAGGCGCATCGAATCGCGACTGGTTCACGCTGGCACGCGACGGCGCAACTGTTTCTGGAACCCATGTTTGTTCAGGTACAGGCGTTGCGCGAGCAGCATCTCTGAATTCGCAGTCTTTCCGATCCCCCCGCAACATCGATGTGCAGTTCTGTGACACAAATCATCGCATTTCTTCGGGCCACATCCACAACTTCTTGGGGTTGCCGTGCGCGAACGTGGACACTGTCCTGGCAAGCGGAATCGACCGATGGACCCGAGAATTCCACAACTTCTGTGGATTTCGCAAACGAACGGGTTTACGTGCCATCGTGCTGGGACCAGCGGCAATTGCGTACGGCCTGAACGTTGGGCAGCGTCTGGACCACCACGCCACCGGGCGGCAGATCTTCCCGTAATACGTACCGCCACAGCTGCCAGCGCGGACCGTTTCGGACCTCGCATGTGATGGTCACCCCACCTGCCGTCTGTGGATCGGCACGTCCCGGCCAGGCGGCAGGTCCCATATTGTGGATCCGCAGGACACCATCGCGCTCGCGCGGGATCCAGACCCATCGGAAACGTACGGAATCCGGATCCAGCCGCTGCGGGACCATGCGAAAGCGGGGCACCCGCATGCGCCGACGCACCTGGGTGTATCCGAGTGCCCGCAGCGCCTCCAGCCAGTCAGCGTCCGCAGACCAGGTCAACGTGCCGACCGGCAACTCCGGCCGCATGCGCAACCGGCGATACGCGATCAGCGTGGCAAACATGGTTTTCCCCAGCCGGTAATGATATGGCAGGATATCATGTGATTCGGATGGGTCAGCCGCGATATCGAACAGCTGTGCCTCCTGGGAACTGCGGCGGTAGACGAGTTTATATTGTTCAAAATACAGGGCCTGCATATGGTACGCATCACTGATGACCCAGCGCCGTCGCATCGGTCGGGCATCGATACAGACAGACCCCGGGGGACGGATCCAATCCGGGGCGCGAATCGCGCGAACGAGCGTGCAGAACACGTCCACCAGGGATACCCATTCTTCACGGCGTCCGGGTGGCACGAACGGCGCTTTCAGGACAAACGGAATCCGCACTTCGGGTTCGTATACGGTTTCCCCATGTCCCCAGAACCCGTGTTCACCGAGGGACTCCCCGTGATCCGCGGCCACCACCACGATGGTGCGTGCCCAATCCGTACGGTCCTGCACTGCGGAAAGCAGTCTGCGAAACGCACGATCGGCCCATACCAGACCGGAGATGTACAGCGTGCGGATTGTTGCGTACTGATCCGGTGACAGTCGATCGTACGGGATACGGCGACCGCGCAATTTGCGCACGAGCGGTACGGTCATGATGCCCCGTTGCATCCGGAGGATCCGGTCATCCAGGCGCACGCCAAGACGTTTGGCAACCGCATGTACGATCTCCGGTGGTGCGCCGTACGGATCATGCGGTTGTGCGAAGTGCACGTGAATGAAACAGAACGGGCATAGCGTACGGATACGCACAGCGGCTACGGTCGCGAGCGTCTCGGGATCCCACAACGGCGCCTTCGGAGAAAACGTGCGTGCAGGCCGACGAATGCGGAGATTCGATGGGATACGCAGATCCACAATCCGGAACCCCTGCGGTACGAGTGTCTCCGGAGCAAACTGTCCCGGGTTGCCGCTGATCACGGCCGTATGATATCCGCGACTGGTAAACACTTCGGCGAGTGTGACCACTCCCGGCGACAGTAAAGGGGGAACACGCACCTGATGATGTACCGGGTCCAGACCGGTATAGAGACTCGGGATCCCGAGCCATGTCCCCGGTCCCGGCGCCACCGCATGCGTGAATACCGTGGCCGTCTGACAAAACCGGGCCAATCCGGGCATCAAATCGTCGGGCATCGTTCCCCCGCAGGCGTGCGGAAACACGTCCCGACGCGCGGCATCAAATGTGATCAGTACGACCGCCGACGGCAGGAACGATGCGACGTCCGCCCGTTCCAGTAAAGACACGCCCACCAGCAGTAACAGCACCCACGGACGTCGCCCCCGAATCGTCTTCCACATGATCTACCCGTGCTTCCGGTGGGCTCACACTACCCCGGAACCTGAACCCATCCACAAGAATCCGATTCGGCGTGCAGATCAATGGCGATCAGTCGTAGACGCGCCATGACGGGGTTTTGTTTTCCCCCCGATGTGTCAGCTGCCGTACATCCTGTCCCCAGCGGTCCATGACATAGATCTGATACTTGCCGGTGCGATTGGACGAGAAGACGATATGGATCCCATCGGGTGCCCAGGCGGGGGACTCATTACTCCCCGCACCTTCTGTCAGGCGGATGATTTCGTTCGTGGTGAGGTCAAGCACATAAATATCAAACTGCAACCCGTGCCGGGACACGAACGCGATACGCGTCCCGTCCGGGGACCAGGCCGGACGATCGTTGTATTCACCGAAATGGGTCACCTGACGGACGTTGCCCCCATCGGCATCCATGATATAAATCTGCGGCCGTCCGCTCCGGTCGGATGTGAATGCGATCTGCGTACCGGACGGGGACCACGTCGGGGAACTCTCGATCGACGGGGAGAACGTCAACCGCCGCAATCCCGATCCGTCCGCATTCATCACGTAAATCTCCGCGTTGCCGTGCATCGCGCTGACGAAGGCGATCCGACGTCCGTCCGGGGACCACCGCGGCGTGGAGTTCAATCCGCTTGCATCAAAGAGCGTTTTCATCTGACCGGTCAACAGATCGTACCAGATCAGCGCCGATCGACCATTACGCAACGAAGTAAACACGATCTGATGATGCCGCGGTCGCATATCGGGAAACAGATCGACAAAATGGTTGCGCGTGATCTGCACCTGGTTGTGCCCATCGTAATCCATAACAAAGATCTCTGGATTCCCCGTACGTGTTGAAGAGAACAGGATCTTCGACGTGAACAGTCGATCCCGAATGCCGAATACCGTGGTCAGGATGTCGTCCGCAAAGTGATGTGCGATCTGACGGATCAGTGCGGGTTTCCAGGTATACCGCCGTCCCAGGCGCAGGTCGTCGGTCGCCACATCCCACAGACGCGCTTCCACAAGGACCTGTTTCCCCGAACGTCCGACTTTTAAGAGCACGAGAAACTGGACCTCATTGGCTTTCCAGAGGGTCATGTCCATCGTGGTTCCGGTATACGGCGGCAGCGTGTCAACGACCGCTTCGGGCAACAGGTGAAACAATCGACTGAACGTCAGGTCATCGGACAGCGTCTGTCGCAACTCTTCCGCCCAGCGGCGGACCGTGTCGTCGACATCGATCAAATACGGCCGGGGAATCGCGATCCGAATGGGTTCAAACCCGGTCCGCGTGATAACGTCGGAAATGATCACCTCGGCCTGCTGGGCGGACACCACGGTCACGCCCAGGACCAACCATACGGCCACACTTCCGAGAACGTGCACAATACGGTACCGGTATTGCATGGTACGCCTCTATGCGGTCAGGATGCCTCATGGGCACTACGGCCGATAACGGAACTCGATATCAAACGACAGGGTACGCCCCGGATACCCTGCCGGCAACGGGGGGAACGGCGCGGCCAGACGGATCGCCCGTTCGATCGACATGTCGTACAGTGGCTCACCGCTGGACCGTGTGATGCGCAACGTGATCAGTCGGCCGGAACGGTCAAGGGTAAAGAACACGCGGGCGATATACATCTGTATCGGACCCCGGGGCACAATCAACGGCCGCCAGAACGTCTGGATACGCGTGCGTACTGCGAGCAAATAGTCCCGGTACGGGAACGCACCCTGTTCCGTGCCGGGACCGATACCCGTACCGATCCCGCTCCCCTGTCCGCCCCCGCGTCCGCCGGACAATCCCAGGCGCACGGGTGTCTGCGCGACCGTCGCGCGTGCAGTGGAGGGTGCGGGTACCGGGGATGCAACGCGTTTTTTCGCGCGCACGTTGGGCGCCACTTTCGGGCGATCGTCCGGTGGTTTCCGGGGTTCCGGTTCCGGCAGGTCTTCCGGTTCGGGCGGCGGCGGTTCCGGCTCCACCGTATACTTCCGGATCGATCGCGGTACCGCCGGTTCCGGAGGTGGCGCCATGCCCGCCTCTTCCGGGGATACCAGATCGATCCGCATCGGCCCACCAGTCCCGCCGCCCGGGAAACCCATCACGACCATGGAAGATGACGAAAACGCACCCTGTACCAGAAACAGCACCAGCGCAAGCGTCACGTGGACCACAAGTGAACCGATCCAGCCGAGCCACTCCCAGATCCAGTACGGGGTCTTCATGGTGCAGGCTCCGGTGTCCACGGTCGGGTCACCAGGCCGATCCGGGTGATCCCGTACCGACGTAAGACGTCCAGTAGCCGGACGATATACGCATAGGACACGCGCGCATCGGCACGCACATATACCGCACGTTGTGTCCACCGGCCCGCCTGTTCGCGGACGTATTCTTCCAGCTGCTCGAGTCGGATCGGCTGCCGTTCAAAATAGTATACGCCTTCAGCCGTAATCGAGATGATCAGCCGTTCTTCCGGCTGGATCGCACCGGACCGCGCCCGTGGCAGACGCACATCGATGGTTCGTTGCAACAGCGGCGCGGTGAGCATGAAGATAATGAGTAACACGAGGACGATGTCCACCAGAGGGATCACGTTGATCTCTGCGAGTACGCCGTCGTCCATGGGTTCCTGAAGTTTCGGCATTGCCCATCCGTCCGGGATTGAAAAATCCGATCCGACGCCCGACGACGGAACCCGAAACGGTTGTTTATTCCACCCGGCTGCGCACCACCGGAATGGTGGGTTCCTTTTCCGCAACGACCTGTCGCTGAAACGTCCACCGTTCGAGCACGTATGTCCCGAAATCCCGCAATTCCTGTCGGTATTTACGGTTTTTCTGGACAAAATAGTTGTACCCGATGAGCGCGGGAATGGCGGCTGCCAGACCCGCAGCCGTGGCCACAAGCGCTTCCGCAATCCCGGGCGCCACAACCGAGAGGTCCGCTGCCCGGTACTGCCCGATTGCCTCAAATGCGGCGATGATCCCCACGACCGTTCCGAACAGTCCGATAAACGGTGCGGCACCGGCCGTCGTCGCCAGGAATCCCAGTTGCCGTTCCAGCGGATCGAGAATGTCATGAATCGACCGTTCGATCACATCCGCCATGACCGTGCGTAAGTCCCGGAAGTCCACATCGGTCTGCATCCACGCTTTCCGGTTTTCAAACAGATCGCTGTATAACAGTGCGTATCCGCTCTGATCCAGTCGGCCGGCTTCCTGGTGAATTCTGTCCGGATCGTCCATACGGTGGAACATTCGTAAAAACTGCGGATCCGCCCGTCGCACCCGCCACCAGAGGAGCAACTTGGCGATGATGATGGCCCATGAGGCGATCGAAAAGAGAACGAGAAGCAACAGGACCCCTTTCGATATCGGGGATATGCGCATCAACAGCGCCCAGAAATCGATGCCCTGAGGAGGTCCCGCCGGTTGCAACAGCATATACAGATTCATGAAGCCGACTCCGTCGCCGATACGATCTCATTCAACAACTGCGTTGCATCCCCCCGGAATGGGCTGTCCGGATATTTCTGTGCGAATCGGGAGAGCAACGCACGCGCATCCTCCACACGGCGCATGGCCCATAACCATCGGGCCTTGAGCAGATCCAGAAAGTCGTCCGCAACTGAACGGTTCGACCGCGCACGCAACACTTCAATCTCACGAATGGCTGCCGCATAGTCTTTCATCCCGGCCAGGGCCTGTGCATGGCCGAGAATGGCCAGTGACCCGAACGGTTCCGGTGCATTCCGAATGGCAGCGAATAGCGGCCGGGCATCCTGCGGACGATCCGTTTGCAGGTACAGACTGGCCAGATAGTAAGTCGCCGGCACGGTTACCTTCGGATTGCGGAACTCCCGACGTAACCGTTCGAGCTGGCGCACGATATCTTCCAGTGCGTTCGGATCATCCGATGGGTTTTGCAGCCACTGACGGGCCTGCGCGATGGTGCCCAGCAGCATCGGACCGGCCTGTCGATCGATCCGCTGGCTCCAGACCACCCACCCGAACAGTACCGCAATGGCGACCGAACACCCCCCGAGGATCCACGGATAATACGTCCGTAGCGCCTGTACCGTACGGCGCATGCCGCGCCAGATCGGATCCTCGTAGTAGCGAATCTGTTTGCGGGTCAGACTCTTCCGCCCCATCCCAACCCCCGGGGTTTTGATCTCTATGGACGTCGGAATCGGCGAATACGTTCAATCCGATCAGGGGATCCCGAACCGCCAAAAGCATAAAACGGGGGATACATCGGGTCAAGTCGCCGGTCCTGGAATCGGGAACGGGAAATGGGACAGAGGGATGTCTCGATGGCCCCCCACGATATACGCAAGATCATTGCACCACGGAGACACGGAGTTCACGGAGTCCACAGAGATAGAACAAGAATGC
>CAZIRO010000137.1:0-7648 GCA_964541595.1 uncultured Acidobacteriota bacterium | reverse complement strand
AAATCGGGACAGGCCATGGGACACCGTGGGTCCCCATGCGGTCATGCGATGTCCCTGTCTCATGGGATGCCCCGTCCCCTGTCTTCCGTCTCCCGTCCCGGATACCTGCCACCTGCATACCCGACACCGGATACCCGACACCTGACACCGGACACCTGGGACCGGAGACCTAAGACCCGCCACCCGGGACCGGACACCGGTGGCCACCGGCACACCGGTGGATCCGGTGGTGCGCATGTCCCATGGCCCGTCCCGATCCCAGTGGCTGTTGTGAACCGCCGCGGACAAGCCGGGGGAGAATCCGCCGGCCCCGGGTGGCAGAAAGAAATCCGGGGGATCAGGAAACGGGAGATCAAACGCGGTGGTCCCCCCGTTCTTCTCTCACCCGGTGCGTTCGGGGCCGCCCGTGGCTCCGTGACGGGCTCGAAATGAATTATAATGAAAATCACAAACCACTCACCACACGGGAGGGGTCGTTTGCGTGCAGTCGCTGTCCTGCGTGGGGTTACCAAATCCTATGCCGGTGTGATGCATCGTGTACAGGCCGTACGGGATGTGGACTTGACGCTGTATGCGGGAGAAATCGTCGGTCTCGTCGGACCGAACGGTTCAGGCAAGACCACGTTGCTGCGCCTGCTCGTCGGCCTGCTGCGGCCGGACAGGGGATCGATCCGGGTATTCGAGCGTCCCATAAGCGATCTGGAGACCCAGCGGCGGATCGGGTACGTTCCGGAAAACCCCGCGTTTCCACCGGGGATTCGATTGCGTACGTTTCTTCGTTATCAGATGCAACTGTTACGGTTGAACGGCAATGCTGGCCGACAACGGGTGCACCGGCTGTGCACCGAATTCGAACTCGAAGGGATGGACCGGCAGGTGATCTCGCGGTTTTCCAGGGGTATGAAACAAAAGGTTGCGTTCATCTGTGCGGTACTCGGGGAACCGTCGCTGCTGGTTTTAGACGAACCGATCTCCGGAATGGATCCGGTGGCGATCGCGCGGGTTCGCGCCCATCTGGATCAGCACCGGGCCCGCGGGGGAACGGCCCTGATCGCTTCCCATCTGCTGGACGAACTCGTGAAAGTCTGCGATCGTGTCGTGTTCATGCGCGACGGACGACTGGTCCGGGAGTGGCGACGCCCACCCACCGGGGCGCCACACGTCCATGAACGCACGTTGACATCCCTGTTCATGGAGATCGTGCGTCCATGAAGTTCTACATGCGCACCATCGGCGCGGCCTGGCTGGACGTGCTTCGGCATCGTCTGTCCCTGGTTGTCCTGATCATCAGCAGCCTGATCCTGGGACTTGCGCTGTTCGCGCAACTGGACACCCTGCGCGGACTTGAATTCTCTCCCACGAAAGAAGTCCAGGCCATCAGACTGGTCCACGCGTTTTATCGCTCATTCAGCACCGGGCTGATCATTCTGCAACTGATCATTGCCGTGCCGCTCATCGGTGTGGAAAAGTTTCAGGGCTATCTGGACCTCATCTGGTATCGACCGCTACACCGGGGGTTATGGGTGAGTCTGCGTGTATTCGGGCGGTCGCTGTACTTTCTGATGTTCTCCTCCATCAGTCTGGCCGTATCCGCATATTATTTCACGCAACTCCGCATCCCGACGGCTTATCTGTGGGAACTCGCGTGGACGGTGGTGGTATTTCCCTATTTTTCCGTACTGACCATGATGTACCTGCTGGCCTGGCTGGGATGTATCACGACAACGCGATTCATGCATGTCATCTACTGGATCGGATTATGGTTCATCCATCAGCAGTGTCAGGTATTTTACAACGTGCAACCATCCTCGTTCTGGCGGGATCTCGTCGGCGCCCTGGGCCGTCTCGTTACGGCGCTGGTCATGGGCGCATCGACGGACTGGATGACGACATTCTACTATAGCCCGCAACATCTCATGCGGTTGCTCATATCGCTGGCGTTCGGACTTCTCGTTAACATTTACCTGACCGTGGTACTCTCCTCTCGGCTGGAGTTGTTCCATGACTGACGCATGGAAACACGGCGTGGTCTGGACCGTCATGGTTCTGCTCGGCGGCGGTCTGGTGTATTTTGCATACCGTGGAGACGAACTCCCCATTTACGAGCGGGTGCACTGGCATACATGGAGCGAGTTCAAGCGGGATCGTCCGAACCGACCGGTGCTGATCGAATTCGATGCCCGATGGTGCGGTCCCTGTCGCGAAATGAAAGCACGCACGTATTCCCGTCACGATGTCGCCACGTTCATTCACACCCACTTCTATCCGGTGCGTATTGATGCGACGGATGTGGATACGCTCTCTCCGGAAGAAAAGCGGGTGATGCGCTATTACGGCGTGCAGGGGTTTCCCACGCTGCTTGTGATTACACCGCGGGGAAAACTGCAAGCGCATGTGGTTGGGTTCCTGAACGGTCCGATGCTGCTGCGCGCGCTGCAGGGCGATGTGGCCACCTGGTGGACACCCCGAACGGTGCGGATGCGCGTCTACGACGATGAGACGTTCTTCACACCCACACAAAAACCGTTTAAACTGGTCTATGTTTCCATATGGACGGCACGTTTCTGTACACGCGACCATTTGAAACGCACGAAATTCCTGCTGGACGATCCACCGGTGGGAATCCCTCTACTGGTCCACCGTTATTTTGATCCGTATCAGGTACGTCTCGACCATACGATAGGTGACGCATACAGAGCCCGGCAGAAGTGCGCGGAACAGATCGCCCGGCTCCATGTGCGGGACTTTCCGGCGATCATTATCTTCTCGCCGGACGGCCGCCGGGAGATCGCGCGTCTGGAAGGAAACCTGGCGGCGTTCCCCGATCTCGTGCAGCGCCTGTTGCGTGCACAGGGCACGGATACGGAGAACGCGGGTATTCCGACAGATCGGCGTCCACCGGTGTTCTGGCAGCCCCGAACGCGCGAGAGGGAGCGTAAAGAATAACCGGTGAGACGGGGATACGCGGTACCAGCAGGACACGAAAATGACCAACGGTAAATCCTGTATCGGGAGTTGAATCATGGGCAATCACCCGATCAATCCACCCATTGTATGGTCCGCCACGTTTTCGTTTGACCGATCAGACGAACTCGTGGAATCCGCCCGGCGTGCATCGGATCGGTTTGTGCGCGGGGAGGACGCGCCGTCGTTATATACGCGGTGGGACAACCCCACGGTACGCACCGTAGAACGCGCTGTGGCAGCGCTGGAAAACTGTGACGAATCCCTGGCGTTTGCATCCGGAATGGCGGCGATTTCAACCACGTGTCTGGCACTGCTGAAACCCGGTGCCACGGTCGTGGCACTGCGCGCGCTATACGGAGGCACGATCGAATTCTTTGAAACGGTGCTGCGTACATGGGGGGTACGGATTGTATACGTCTATCCGGACACACCGATCACTGAAGTGGTCCGGGCGGAGCGTCCGCAACTCGTGTACATTGAATCACCGACGAACCCGACACTGCGTGTCTATCCGCTTCGTGAAGTCGCCGAGGCTGCACATGCCGTTGGCGCAGTCGCGGTCATCGACAACACATTTGCCACGCCGGTATTGCAACAGCCGTTGATGTTCGGTTTCGATCTGGTCATTCACAGTGCCACGAAAGCACTCTGCGGACATCACGATGCGATGGGCGGGTTCGTCGTGGGGTCGCGCCATTGGCTGCTGCCCATCTGGCAGATGCGGAAACGTCTCGGGGGGTGCATGGATCCGATGGCGGCGTATATGATCCATCGGGGGATCAGGACGCTCCCGCTGCGCGTGATGCACCAGAGTGCCACCGCTTTGGAAGTTGCACGGTTTCTTGCCACGCATCCCCGGGTGGAACGTGTGGACTATCCGGGACTTCCCGAGCACCCGGATCACGCCATCGCCGCCGAACAGATGCGGGCTTTCGGCACGATGATCAGTTTTGCGTATCGGGGAACGTACGAGGAAACGATGGCCATGATCGACCGATTGCGGGTGTTCCGACGGGCGGCGAGTCTCGGCGGGGTGGACTCCCTGGTCACGCAACCGGCAACGACCTCGCATCTGCACGTCGATCCGGAGATCCGTACGCGTCTGGGGATCGGTCCGAATCTGGTCCGACTATCGATCGGACTCGAACCGGCCGAAGACCTCATCGCCGATCTGGAACAGGCGATGGCATAACGCCTCCGCGTGGCGCATGGATGGGTACACCGCTGCTGGACATCCATCGGCTCAGTGTGACGTATCGCACGGCGGCCGGGCGGGATATACCGGCCGTGGTCGCGTGCACGTTCCACTTACGTCAGGGGGAGGTGTACGCACTCGTCGGTGAATCCGGCTGCGGAAAAACCACCGTAGTCCGCGCGATTCTGCGTCTTTTGCCGCGCACTGCACACGTCCGTGGAAGCATCCGATTTCGGGGGATCGATCTGCTACGGCTGTCCGAATCCGAAATGCACCGGTACCGTGGCCGCCATATCGGTGTTGTATTTCAGGAACCGGGCACCGCATTGAATCCAGTCGTATCCATCGGCACACAACTGGTGGAAACACTGCAGGTTCATTTCCATTTGCAACGGGATGCCGCCGTCCAACGTGCACTGGCCTGGCTCGAACGGGTGGCACTTCCGGATGCGCGCCATCGGTTCCGGGCCTATCCGCACGAACTCAGCGGGGGGATGCAACAACGGGTGCTTCTGGCGCTGGCCCTGGCTGGGGAACCCGATATCCTGCTCGCCGATGAGCCGACGACCGCTCTGGATGTTACCGTACAGGCGCAGATTCTGGAACTCGTGCGAACACTGCAGCGCGAACTGGGGCTGACCGTACTCTGGATCACGCACGACTTCGGGGTCGTCGCGGAGATCGCCGATCGGGTGGGTGTCATGTATGCCGGCCGGATCGTCGAGGAGGGTCCCGTCGCGCGGATTTTCGCCGCGCCCCGCCATCCCTACACGCAATGGCTGATAGCCACACTTCCCGGTCGACGACCGCCGCGTACACGTTTCCAGACGATTGCGGACACTGTGTCCCCGCTTACGGATCTGCCGTCGCGCGGCTGTCCGTTCGCACCTCGTTGTCCGGAAGCACGACCGATTTGCCGGAACGCTGCACCGCCCACAATAGCCGACGGTCCGCATACCGTCGTGTGCTGGATCGACACGCCTGAATATGGCTGAGGAGTATTCCTGATGCCCGAACATGTCGATCCCTCTGAGCAAGACGCGATCGCCGAATGGGTCCGGAAGACCGTTCATGCGCAGCCGCCGATCCGGGTAAACGCGCTCGCCGGCGACGCATCGGTGCGGCGGTTTTACCGCGTTCGAGACGGGTTGCAACGCCGGTGGGTCGTCATGGTATGTCCGCCGTCTCTGGCCGAACAATTCCACACCATGCTCGCGGTATACGACACGCTCCGGACCATCGCATGGCCGATACCGTGCATCCACGCGGTGGACCCCCGACGCCGCTGGGTCGTCATGGACGATGCCGGCGATCCAGTGGTCACGTGGGTATCCGAACGGATCGCGCGGGCCCAGTGGTATCCCGTTCGGGCGGCGTATCACGCCTGGTTGACCGCCTGGGAAAATCTCCAGCAACTGCGAACCGATGAGTCTCCCCTGCCCGCACACCATCCGATCGTTCAGCGCGACCTCAACCAGCGGGTGGACTTTGAGATGGAATTTTTCATGCGACACTTCCTCATCGAGTGGATGGGACATCCGCTGACACAGCGGGACATCACACGGATTCGTGCGGGTCTCGCGCCCGTGTGCCGGTCTTTTCGCGCGATGCCCCGATATATCTGTCACCGGGACTATCACGCACGAAACATCCTGCGCCGAAATGACGATTTCACCATCGTCGACTATCAGGACATGCAATACGGTCCCCGCGCGTATGATCCGGTTTCGCTTCTACGGGACTGTTATATCATCCTGCCGGATGCGGTATACACACCGCTGCGTACGTGGCTGCGCAATCACATCCCGGACGATTTAGAGTGGACCCTGGTGGCCATACAACGGCATTTGAAAGCCCTGGGCACGTTCGGCTATCAGATTGTCCATCGACAGCGCCTGTTTTACCGGCCGGCGATTCGCAATGCGCTGGACTATCTACTTACGGGGGAACTCGCTGCGGTGCCGCACCTGTACCGGATCCTGCATCCCCTGCTGGAGGACGCCCGGACACGCGTGGAATGATCGATGCGACCTGTCGAATATCCGGCGGCCGCAAATAGAGGGGTTCGACCTCCGAGATATCGACAGCCTGTGCATAGGCATCCGGCGACTGAGCGAGCCGAAGCAATCCGAACACCCGGTGCCGTTCATGAATCCGGACAATCCGTTCCGAATGGGCCATGGTGATCACACCGGGTTCCGGATAGAGCACCGTAAGGGAATCTCCCTGCAGGTGCGGATAGATCTGGTACCACGTGCCCACATGGATGTCGGTCTCCCGCGTCACGACGTCGCCCTGTTTTCGATACCGCGCCAGTGCAAACAGTGTGCGTCCGGCCGGAATCAAACTCCATACCTCTCCCTCGCCGTCCCAGACGAGCACCTGCAGGGTCAGGGTATCGGATACGATAACACGAAAGGGTACACGTGTGTGTAACGCGAGGAACGTGGCCAGGGTGATCCGAATCCCGGTAAACGACCCCGGTCCACGGTTCAATGCGACTATCCGAATCCGGTCCAGCGAGCATTCCACACTCTTCAGCAGTGTGGTCAGCGCCGGGAGCAAACGCTGACTGAGAGTGAGCGGGCTGTGCGAATAAAATACACCGCGCAGCCAGTGTCCCTGGGCAACGGCCAGTGCACAGCATGAAGATACGGCGTCTACGGCGAGCACCCACGGTTCGTGTATGCGATTCCGTGCACTCATTCGCCCACCCATTCGAACAGACCGGCTGCGCCCATGCCTCCGCCGACGCACATGGTGACGATTCCGTATTTGCCGCCGCGGCGCTGAAGTTCGTGCATCAGGGTCACGGTCTGACGCGCGCCCGTACATCCGAGCGGGTGACCGAGGGCAATGGCACCTCCGTTCGGATTGACGCGTCCGGGATCCAGTGCATCCCCCATTTCCCGAAAGACGGCGAGTACCTGCGCGGCAAACGCCTCGTTCAGTTCGATCACATCGACCATATGTAACTGCACGCCGGTACGCTGCACCAGTTTCCGCAACGCATATACCGGTCCCAGGCCCATATACTCCGGAGGGACGCCCGCATATGTATAATCGATCATGCGCATTTTCGGAATCAGACGCAGCCGTTTTAACATCGGTTCGGAAGCCACCAGGACGACGGCTGCACCGTCACTCGTTTGCGAACTGTTCCCCGCGGTGACCGTTCCGTTCTGTTTAAATACTGGAGGCAACTGGGCCAGCGCTTCCATCGAGGTATCGCGGCGTGGTCCCTCATCGATCTCAAGGACGGTCTCCTGCACCCGGACCGCACCATCCGGTTGTCCATCAACGGCAACACGGACCGGAACGGGCACGATCTCCGCACGGAACTTGCCGCTGTCAATGGCCGCAATCGCCTTCCGATGGCTGGCGAGTGCGAATTCGTCCTGTTCCGCGCGGGAAATGCCGTATTTTTCCACGAGGTTTTCCGCAGTCAATCCCATCGTGAGGTATGCATCCGGATACTGTACCATC
>CAZIRO010000136.1:4214-7698 GCA_964541595.1 uncultured Acidobacteriota bacterium | reverse complement strand
CTGGACGCCGGACAACTCGTCGACGATGCCACGGTTTTTGAAGTCGTGCAACACTATCTGGACACCGCCCGCGGGCAGACACCGGGCGTGATCCTCGATGGATTCCCCCGCAATGTGGCGCAGGCAGAATTGCTGGATGGCTACTTGCAGAAATGGGGGGAACGCGAACGCTGCTGGGCGATCTACCTGGACGTTCCGGAAACGGTGGTGCAGGCGCGTTTATCCGCACGTCGGATTTGTCCGAAATGTGAACGGGTGTATAATTTGATCAGTCGTCCGTCCACACTGGGCGACCAGTGCGAGGTATGCCGTACACCGTTGGTGCAGCGGAAAGACGACCATCCAGAAGTCATCCGTGAGCGTCTGCACGTTTATCATCAGCAGACCGAACCCTTACTCGCGTTCTACCGCGATCGACAGCGACTGGTGACGGTGCACGCGGATCAGAGTGAAGACGCCGTTTTCACGTGCATTGCGCGGTACGTGCGCCTGTGGTTGACCCGGTCGAAATCGTCGTGGTCCACCTGATTCGTTCGGGTTCCGCGCCGCTCCCGCTTTTCACCGTGCGCCATGCGTCCGGATAGCATTCCGTATCCATTGCAACGACATTCAACGCAACGACGGATGGACATGGATCCGAATACGCTGATCATGGGGTTAAGCCGTCGGTTATTTTCGCGGCGGAGCAGTATGATCACCTTAAAAAGTGCGGAAGAACTGCGGAAAATGCGCCAGGCCGGACTGCTGACCGGTCAGCTGTTACGGGCGCTGGGGGAGCTGATCGCGCCGGGGGTTCCGGTATACGAACTCGACGAGTTCGCTCACGAATTCATCACATCGCATCGCGCGGGCACGGTGTTCAAGGGGTATCATCCCGGTTTTGCACCAACACCCTTTCCGGGACACATCTGCGTGTCGATCAATGAAGAAGTGGTGCATGGACTTCCCAACCGGAAACGGCGGTTGCGTGCGGGGGATATCGTCAGCATCGACGTGGGCGTACGGTTGAACGGGTTTGTGGGCGACTGTGCGGCCACCTTCCCGGTGGGTGAGATCGCGCCGGAACATCGACGCCTCATTGAAGTTACCCGCACAGCGCTCTATCGCGGTATCGAACAGGCGCGGGTCGGCCATCATATCGGTGCCATCGGTGCTGCGATCGAGGATTGGGTGGAACGGGTCAACGGGTTGCGGGTGGTTCGGGAATACGTAGGACACGGTGTCGGCCGGCAACTGCACGAGGATCCCGTCGTGCCGAACTACGGCCCGGCGAATCGGGGAATCCGGTTACGACCCGGTCTGGTGATCGCCATCGAACCCATGGTGGTGCTGGGTTCCTCCGAAACGGAAGTGCTGCCGGACGGGTGGACCGTGGTGACAAAGGACCGTCAGTACGCCGCGCATTTCGAACATACGATCGCGATTACCGAACGGGGGCCCTGGATCCTGACGCACCCGGAACCCGATGATCCGGAAAACGCATAACGCCCGAAACGCGGTTGGATAAAAGATCGCGTCCCTGTTTGCATGTCATACTCCACCGAGGAGGGCGTATGACGAAAGAAGACGCCATTGAAGTCGAAGGCGTGGTGATCGAAAGCCTGCCGAACGCGATGTTTCGGGTCAAAATCGAGGGGCAGGATCTCGTGGTCCTGGCCCATATCTCCGGGCGCATGCGCAAACATTTTATTCAAATCGTGCCCGGTGATCGCGTAAAAGTGGAACTCTCCCCGTACGATCTCACACGGGGTCGGATCGTGTATCGATATAAATAGACGCATCGACCCGCGTTGGAGCAGGAAACGGCCCGGGGGAAATGGAAGGGGCTGAGATCGGAACAGGAAATGGGACATGGGATGCCCTGCACGCGCGCCCGCGGTCAGGGACCGGAGGGCAGGTCTCAGGTGTCAGATTCCAGGCGTCAGGGATCGGGGAATGACATGCGTAGCGGAATCGATATACCGCTGGCGACATGCCCGTTCAGTGTCCCATTTCCTGTCCTGATTTCAGGAAAAGGGGAGGGGATTGCACGACTGTAGTGGATTGCTTAAAATATACCATCCTTTAACACGTATGGTTTCTGCATAAGGGGGCGTCTACATGAAAGTACGGGCATCCGTGAAAAAGATCTGCAACAAATGCCGTATCATTCGACGGAAAGGACGCGTGATGGTGATCTGCGAGCGGCCCAAGCACAAGCAACGCCAGGGTTGAACGGAGGCGGTGAATGGTACGTATTGCCGGGGTGGATCTGCCCCCCAATAAACCGACGTTTGTGGCGCTGACATATATCTACGGTATCGGACGTTCCAGCGCACTCAAGATCTGTGAAAAAGCGGGTGTGGATATCTACCGCAAATTAAAAGACCTCGGTGAGGACGAGATCAACCGCATTCGTCAGATCATCGAACAGGAGTATAAGGTTGAAGGAGAACTGCGGAAAGAAATTCAAATGAACATTCGCAGACTGATCGAGATCGGGTGCTACCGCGGGATTCGACATCAGCAGGGTCTGCCGGTGCGCGGCCAGCGCACACGGACGAATGCGCGCACGCGTAAAGGTCCCCGCGGCCGGCAGATCGCGATCAGGAAAAAGAAAATCCGTAAATAAATGAGGAGCGCACCAGGTGGCACGCGGTGGTCGAAAAAAGAAGAAAAAATGGCATGTGCCGGAAGCCATCGTTCACATCAGGTCCACATTTAATAACACGATCGTGACGGTGACCGATCTGGAGGGCAACACGATCACCTGGGCATCCGGCGGAACGATCGGATTTAAAGGCTCGCGCAAGGGTACGCCGTTTGCCGCGCAACAGGCGGCGCTCCGTGCGGCACAGGAGGCCATGCGGTACGGGGTCAAGGCCGTACATGTCCGTGTGAAGGGACCGGGCAGCGGGCGTGAATCGGCGATCCGTGCGCTGCAAACCGCGGGGCTGGAGATCCGATCGATCCGGGATGTCACACCGATTCCGCACAACGGGTGCCGTCCGCCGAAACGGCGACGTGTATAGCCCCCGAAGGGCATACACTGCAAACCATTTTCCATATCCGACAGGCTGTCAGGATCTTGTCAAAAGGAGTGTCATACCGTGGCACGTTATACGGGTCCACGTTGCCGGTTATGCCGACGTGAAGGCATGAAGCTGTTTCTGAAGGGGATCAAGTGTTATACCAACTGTCCGCTGGAACGGAAGAACTATCCTCCGGGAATGCACGGACGCACACGCCGTCCGCGCCTGACGCCTTACGGGATCCAGTTGCGAGAAAAACAGAAAGTCAAACGGATTTATGGTGTGCTCGAACGTCAGTTTCGTCACTATTTTGAACGGGCATTGAAACTACGCGGACACACCGGCGAAAACCTCCTGCGTTTGCTGGAAAAGCGTCTGGACAACGTCATCTATCGGGCGGGATTTGCATACTCGCGGGCGCATGCACGACAACTCGTGCGGCATGGCCATGTGCTGGTGGACAACCGGCGGGT
>CAZIRO010000136.1:0-4204 GCA_964541595.1 uncultured Acidobacteriota bacterium | reverse complement strand
CATCCCATCCTATGAGGTGGACATGGGCCAGGAAATCCGGTTGACCGAGCGGATCCGGGAAAACCCTCTGGTGCGCGGTGCCATAGAATTCGCGCAGTCCAATCGTCCCGTTCCCCCCTGGTTGCAGGTGAATCCGGAACAGGGCACGATCCGGGTGGTGGCCGAGCCGCGCCGTGAAGACCTGGACTTTACCGTACAGGAACACCTGATCGTCGAATTGTATTCCAAATAAACACGTTCCGCTTCGCAACACCGGACGGTTTCTACAGGAACGACAGACCGGTACGGTGGCGAAATCGCGCCTGCCGGGAATCGCCACCGGAAAAGGGCGCGGTAGAAATACCCGGCCCCGAAAGGCATGCATACCTTTCGGGTACCAGGAATGACCCATGGTCCAGTGGTCCAGTTTCATCGTACCGGAAAGTATTGAGGTCGAATCGCACACATACAGTCGCTATTTCGGGCGTTTTCATGCGGGTCCCTTTGAGCGGGGCTACGGCACCACGATCGGCAATGCGTTTCGGCGCATTCTGCTGTCGTCCATTGAAGGGGCAGCGGTGATTGCGGTTCGGGTGAACGAAAACCTGCACGAGTTTGCCTCCATTCCCGGCGTGGTGGAGGACGTCTATGAGATCCTGCTGAACCTACGACATCTCGTTTTCAAACTCCATACGGACAAGGAGAAACGGCTGTATCTCCGGGTGGATCGGAAGGGACCCGTATACGCACGGGATATTGAACACGATGCCGAGGTCGAAATCCTCGATCCGGACCACTACATCTGCACCATCGGTGGGGACGGATATATCGAACTCGAAATGATCGCCCGGAAGGGACGGGGGTTCGTGCCCGCAGAGCGGAACCAGTCGCCCCGGTTACCCCGTGGGTTCATCCCCGTGGCGTCCCTGCACAATCCGGTACGGAAAGTCAACTTTCGTGTGGAACCCACCCGCGTCGGCGAACGTACGGATTACGAAAAGTTGACCCTGGAAGTGTGGACGAACGGTACGGTTACGCCGGTGGAAGCCGTCCGGCAGGCCGCCGAGATCCTGCGTATGCATGCGGAACTGTTCCTGCACGTGACGGAACCGGAAGTCGCCGTCGCTCCGGAAGCCACGGAAGAAGCCGCTCCGGAAGATTTGCAAGCCCGGCCGTTGAAACACCTCGGACTGTCCACCCGGATTGTGAACATCCTTGAGACCCACGGTATCTCCACCGTCGGTGCACTGCTCGAGAAGTCGGCAGAAGATCTTCAGAAACTCGATAAGATCGGCAAAAAGACGGTCGAAGAGATCATCGCGCGTTTGCAGGAACACGGGTTGTCCTTAAAAACGGCGGAGCACGAGGAAAAAACTCCTGTAGGGGGATGATACCCATGCGTCATCGACGGGTCGTGCGTCGTTTCGGTCGTGGTCCTGCGCATCATCGTGCCATCATGCGCAATCTGGCGATTTCGCTGATCCTGCATGAAAAAATTCAAACAACCGTCCCCAAAGCAAAAGAACTCGCTCGATACATGGACCGCCTGATCAGTACCGCCCGAAAGGGGGTGCTCTCCGAAGATGACGCGGGGAAAACTGCCGCGTTTCGTCGCGTCTGGGCCGTATTGCATCACAAGCCCGCCATGAAGCGACTGGTTCAGGACATCGTTCCCCGATTTCTCGACCGTCCGAGCGGTTTTACACGGGTGGTGCGCACCGGCCAGTTCCGGGTCGGAGACGGTGCAGAACTCGCCATCATCTGTTTCGTTGGTTCGGAGACCGTGCGTGTGGAAGAACGCCAGAAACGCCTCGAACGGAAAGCCAAACAGGTATAGCACCCGCACGCATACGGTGCCCGTGGATGTGCGCAAGGCTGACGGGATACGCGCGGGGATGCAAAAGGCAGACGTATGGGATATTCAAAACTCGTGATTCTGCTTGCAGGCACAGCCGCGCTGGGCAACCTGTTCGGTGCCCTGATCTTTGCCCGCGTGCAGACCGTTTCCCACCACATTCGGTATTCCCTACTCGGTTTTAGCGGCGGTTTTCTCATGGCCGTTGCCATGCTGGATCTCGTTCCCGCTCTGCTCGTCAGTCAGGGACGGTCGATCATGTTCTACGTGCTGGCCGGATTTTTCATGATGCTCATCATTCAACGCTGGATCGAGCCCTCTCTGATCCATACGCATCACGTGGAGGAACACGAACTCTGGCTCTCCAATCACCAGCACCTGCGTGAACTCATTCGCGCGTCCAACTGGACGTTTGCCGTGCTGTTCGGACTCGGGCTTCATTCACTCCTGGACGGGGTGCTGCTCGGCAGCGCATTGCTCCAGGAGACCCAATTGGGATACATGGTGTTCATCGCCATTCTGATCCACAAATTCCCCGTCGGTCTGACGATGGCCGCCGTCATGGTGGTCGCTGGTCATGCGTTCCGCTGGATACTCGCCAGCGCCGCACTTCTCGGCGGTCTCACCGTACTCGGGGCAAGCCTGATGGGATTCCTGCAGGCGTGGGTGCAGACGGGACTCGGCATTTCGGCAGGAACACTGTTGTACGTGGCCACCGTGGAGTTCCTGCCCATCGTGCACCATGCGCCCCGGCGATGGTACAGTCTGACCGTACTGATCGGTCTCTTCATCGGGATGCTCGTGAGTCATATGGTGCACGTACATCCGTAAGTCTCTTCCGCACGTGCACCCATACGGCAATGTTGACCCCGCACAGCACGATCCATCCGGTGACACCGGCGATCCCGATCACCCGATCGTCGGCACCGCGTAATACCATCCAGGGAATCCCCCCGAGTCCGTTCAGGGTACCGTGGAAGATAGCGGCCGGCCAGACGGATCGACCCATTTCCCGTACCCACTGGATGACCGGGGTCAGCAATACCGTAAATACGATCATCCAGACGACCCCGAGTTCCCGATGTTCGGGATAGTTCAAACCAAGCAGTACCATCGGCCAGTGCCAGACACCCCAGATGACCCCGATCAGCCCTGCACTCCGCCAGAACCCCAGCGGACGCAGCCATCGGTACAACGCGCCGCGCCAGGCGAGTTCCTCGCCCAGGGCAACCAGCGCATTGATCGTCGGTCCGGCGACCAGTCCGCCCAGCACGGAAATGGCAAGAATGCGCAGTGGATGCGCCTGCAGTGTTTGCATGATTTCAGCAGACCTTTCCGGCGGGAGAGCGGCGCGGACTTGCTCGATCAGCAGACCGGCCCGCGGGTCCCAGACCACACCGGGCCAGGCCATCCCGACAACAACGGTTCCCAGCAGAAGCACCGGCGGAATCCCCCAGGCGACCAGCCACCACCGGTTCACCTGCATGGGGAGCCCCAGCACGGTGGTCCACGTTTCCGGGCACTCTTTTCGCATCATCCAGATGGCCAGAAGTCCCGGAATCCACATGTAGACCACACCGAGCAGCCGTGCCCACGGAGATGCCGTCCATTCCAGGAGCCAGACCCCACCGATCAGTCCCCAGCAGAGAACAAACGCCAGCGCCGTAAATACCATGACGGATGTGCGGGTTGTCGGAGCCATTCCTATTGCCTCACTCGACGACGACTGCCGTACCGTAAGCGAGGATTTCAGCCACGTTGGCCATGATATAACTCGTGGCAAACCGGACATTGATCACCGCATTCGCACCCATTGCCTGCGCCTGTGCGATCATCCGATCGATTGCCTGTTCCCGGGCTTCGGCAAGCAGTTTCGTGTACTCTTCGATCTCCCCACCGGTGATGTTCTTGATGACGGCCACCACATCCTTACCCAGGTGACGGGCGCGTACCGTATTTCCGCGCACGATGCCAAGCACGCGTACGACCTTGCGATCGGGAATGTAATCCGTGGTCACCACGATCATTGGACCACCTCCTTGCGGTACCGATCCGTGCGGGCCAGGAACCACTTCTCCCGCACCACCGAAACGAACAGGATCACAAGACCACCGATCAGACAGAGGATCCCCCATCGAACCCACCCCGGAAGGTTCGGTTCATTGAAGACGTGCAGAACGAGTTGATACAGCCCGAAAGTGCCCAGGACCATGACACCTGCAGAAATGAGGACCCAGGCCACCCGCCGCTCCAGGCGGTACCAGAGACTGCGGCGATACGCGTCCCAGAATTCTTTCGGTGGATCGTACAGTGCATACATGGCCACCGCCTCCTTGATCTTCTGCAGACGTTGCCACTCCTCCCAGCACT
>CAZIRO010000135.1:0-7810 GCA_964541595.1 uncultured Acidobacteriota bacterium | reverse complement strand
ACATGGGGCTCTGGACCCCAGGGTCGGGGTTCGAATCCCTGCATCCCAGCCATTACACACCGCATCGGGTGTGCATGGACCTCCCACCGGTTTCCGATACTGCAGGGTTTTTGCATACACATGATACACGTCAAGGTCGGATTCGGCCACGATAGCCACCGGTTTGTTGATCCTCCCGTTGACAAACCGCTGCGCCTCGGGGGCGTGGTCATTCCCGATGCACCGGGCCTCGAGGGGCACAGTGATGCGGACGTCGTGCTGCACGCCCTGGGCCGGGCCATCGATAGCATCACCGGAGTGCCGGTCATCGGTCCGGTCAGCGACGCGCTCTGCCGTCAGGGGATTACGGACAGTCGAGCGTATCTGCGTGCATCGCTGGACCACCTTCCGACGGGCGCACGGATCACGCATGTGTCGATCACCATTGAAGGCAGTCGTCCCCGGCTGTTGCCCTGGATCGAGCGGATGCGCGCATCGATCGCTGACATGTTGCGGATTTCCGCGTCGGACGTCGGTGTCACGGTATCTTCTGGCGAGGCATTGACCCCGTTCGGCCGGGGGGAAGGGATTCAGGCCTGGGCCGTTGTCACCGTTGTGATGGTACAGGACTGAGCGGTCGGGGGCATGTGCCGGGGGCCTCATCCGAGACCGAGCAGTTTGCGCAATAACCAGGATCGGCGGACTTCCCGGTCCGGAACGTCCCCGCTCCGGGTGGTGGACGCCGTCTCTTCCGCCCAGAACGCCTGCAGTTCGTCCCACCGGGATTCGAACAACCGCATTAAATTGTCCCGGAAGACGGGTACGGACTCCATCCACGCGCGTGCCACGGACGTGGGCACGAATACCAGCCACGTATCCCGCTGTGCACGTGCCGTTGCCGTACGCCGGTCCGTCTGAATCAGGGCAATCTCGCCGAAGATCTGCCCATCCCGCAGCGTGGCCACCGTATGCGTATGCCGGTGGCGCCGCACCAGGATATCGACCGTGCCCTGCATGATCAGGTACATCCCGTCCGGCGGATCTCCCTGGCGAAAGATCGTCTGTCCGCGGGCATACATCCGGACGTGGCAGTCGTCCACCAGCCGCTGCAGATCGGTTTCCGGGATTCCCTGAAAGATCGCCTGGGTCCGCAACGTTTCCAGCATCCGGGCGCGCATTTCGGACAGCGTGTCGTGCGGCTGTTGCAGGTAAACCGTCCGGATGGGGAACGGGATATCGATCCCGTACCGTTTTAACGTATACCAGAGCCGCCGCCGGATCTCCGCATCCATCCGGTGCAGCGGACCGAAATCATCATACGGATAACGAATTTCATACCGGACCGAAAAGTCGTCGAACGCCACCAGATGGACCGTGGGCGGTGGATCATGCGGCAGATCAAAATCGCGCAATACTTCCAGTACGGCCCGTTCCACCTGTTCCGGGGGGACTTCGTAGGGCAAACCGATCGTCAGCGTATGGATGCGCGGGGTACCCGCGGGACGGGAATAATTCACAATGATCTCACGGGCAACGGCAGCGTTCGGATATACGACGGTTTCTCCGGTACGTGTAATGAGGTGCACCGATCGCCAGTTGATCTCCTGAATCCGACCGATATGGGAACCGATCTGGATCCAGTCGCCAATATAAAACGCTTCCTCGATGTTCAGTCCGATACCCGAAAACAGATTGGACAGGGTTTCCTGCAGCGCCAGGCCGATCACGACGGTGATCACGGCAGAGGTCGTGAGGATCGGCGTGAGTTCCACCCGGAACAGCCGCTGAATGGCCACGGAAATCACGATCACGAACAGAAACGCGTTGACGATCTGGCGCAGCAGTTGCGGAATCTGTTTTGCCCGAAAGAAGTCCTCCATCCAGACCAGATTGATCGCCCGCAGGATGATCAGCGTGACCAGACTGATCCACAGCAGCAGTAACCACGACCGGAGTTCCGGGAATGCGCCATACCATCCCTGCAGAAACAATATCCAGCTCAAGAAGAGGAACGCGGTCACCAGGTTCCGGAACGGTCGCCACAGATGGGGTTTCTCCCGGAACCGCCGTTCCACAATGAGATAGATCGCCAGAAACACGCTCAGAGACCCGCCGACGACCAGTACGTGTGTGGTCCATGCACGGATCGCGTTCCAACCCTGGCCGTCAAACATGGTCACCCCCCGGTTTTGCTACCCGCGTTGCCTCAACCCCGGGTTCGGTGACGGCCGTGCGGTGCACCGCGCGATAGGTATAGACGATCCGCTGCAGAGCGGTCCAGTTGGCAAAGATGGCGAGGATCATCAGTGCGAGTTCCATCCGGTGGAACAGCGCACCCGCGATCAGTACGGCCAGCCGCTCGGAGCGTTCAAAAAATCCGACGCGGCAACTGGGGATGATACACTCCGCGCGTGCGCGGGTATACGAGGTCATCAGCGCACCGACAATGGCAAGCGCCACCCAGATGAGGACGGCCAGATCCCGGGAGCGCGCATAATAGTAGCCGACGGCGAACAGTAACGCAAAGTCCGCGTATCGGTCCAGCGTGGAATCAATGAACGCGCCGAACGGGGTGACCTGACCGCTCAACCGCGCCAGTCGACCGTCCAGGAGATCGAACACGTTCGCCACAAGGATGGCGAGTGCCGCCCACCGGAATGCCCCGATCGCAAGTAAATACGCCGCACCGAGGTTCAGAACAAACCCGGCAGCGGTAACCGTATTCGGATGGACCCCGGAACGGTACAGACGGTCAACGATCCCGTCCAGTATCCGGGAAAAAAACCGGCCCAGTCGATCCGTGAGCATATCGGACTCCGACGCAGGATACCCCCGGTGTTTCGATTCTACCGACCGCACTGAAATTCGCAATCCGGTTGTCCTTGGAATCCGGGCGTCCCGTGGTGTGTCTGTTGCTGCCTGTCCCATTGGCCCCCGCGATAGCCCGTCAACCAGGATGCGCTGCCACCTGGGACCTGAGACCTGGGACCTGAGACCCGAGACCGGTGGCGACCGGTGCGTTCCCCGTCCCACCCCTGCGGACGGGTCGTTTCGGGATTCGGGGGTATCCTTCCGGACGCGATTGCCTGTTCCTCCATGCAATCCGGAGATACTGCGTCCTTACTGCGCACTGCTCAGACCCTGCCCGGCGTCCACACGGATCACCTCGCCGGTAATCGCGCGGGCATATTCCGAAGCGAGGAACAGCGCCAGCGCAGCGACATCTCGAGGTTCGGTGAGAAATCCCAGTACGGCTTCTCGTTGCGCCTGGGCAATCACTTCCGGCGGGAGTGTCGCCGTCATCGGCGTGCGCATCATACCGGGTGCGATGGCGTTGACGGTGATCCCGAACCGCGCGGTCTCCGTGGCGAGTGCACGGGTCAACCCGATGAGCCCCGCTTTTGCAGCGATGTAATTGCTGATCCCCCGTTTACCGCGCAGTGCGTTGATCGAACTGATCATGATGATGCGTCCCTGTCCCTGACGGCGCATGATGGGAATGACTGCACGGCTGCAGAAAAACGCACCGGTCAGGTTGACGTCGATGACGCGGCGCCAGGCATCGTCACGCATCTTCCAGGCCACGGCGTCGTCGCGAATCCCGGCATTGTTGATGAGTACATCGATGCGTCCGAACCGTTCAGCGACCGTATCCACAAACCGCTGAACAGCGCCACTGTCCGCGACATCGACCTCGTCCATCCACGTTGGGACACGGTGCGCATGCAACCACTGGAGGAGTCGTGCCGCCTGTTCCGGGTCACGATAGTGGTTCCATACAATGGTCGCGCCGGCCCGGGCAAACGTTTCCACCAGGGTCCGTCCAAGACCGGAAGATCCCCCCGTGATCCAGACCACGCGTCCATTGAATCGGATCTGCATATACCTGCCTCTTCCATGGGTCAAAGTCGGGTAACGAAAGAAAAGTGACGCAAAGTGACGCCCGGGGATTCGCAGAGTAGCACGCAATACGGTTTTTCCAGGGACGTACCCACTGTTGCAGGACCGATGTCATCCGACCGGTTTCCAGTATTGCCGATACCAGTACCACATCCGAAGACCACAGAATAGGAGAATAAGCGGTCCATAGCGCATGTCTGTTTCGGGAGGCAGTAGCTGCAGATAAAAGACCAGCCATAGAAGACTCAACGCGATCACTTCCCGTGCAGATTCTCTGGAAACATTGCGTCGGAACCAGGTGACCAGCGACAGGATCTCGCCGAGGATGAGCAGAAAGACCAGAATGGTGTATACCGGCACCGGAAGCATATCACAGCCTCCACCCCCGAGATGCGACACCATTAACCGTCTCTATTTGCTTTTATCACTTTGCACCATTTTCCTGTTACTTTTCGTTCTTTTTCTCCTGCTCATCCGGTGGCCAGATAAAGTCGAACTGCAACCCGAGGTCCCAGTGCCACCTCCGGATCGATCCGGCACGGACTTCCAGAACGTACCGTGCCTTTTTCATCGGTCGGTACGTGGGGCAGGGATCTTTCCGGCATGGGGGGACATCGGGGATCATGTATGTGATGCGACGGTATGGGTCCAGCCAGACGATATCCAGAGGGATGCGCGTGTTTTTCATCCAGAACGTCCAGAAATCTTCCCGTGGAAACACGAACAGCATGCCGCGATGCCGATCCAGCCGATCCCGGCACATGAGACCGTACTGGCGCGATCGCGGTGTGGCGGCGACTTCCACCGTAATGCACCGTTTCGGTGCCCAGCAGAGCCGGATGGTCGGCAGATTCCGCTGTGCGCGTAAAATTCGTGCACACTCGTCACGCGCCCCTGCGGATGCCAGACTGATCCACAGTATGCATCCGATCGGTACGATCCTGGACCATCGGCCGAACATATCAACCCTTCGGCAGGTAGGGTTCTACATGTCGCAACTGTAGCAGCGGCATGGTCGCGGTCTGTGCGAGCGCGTGGTCTACCGCCCGGCGGATCACTTCGGCGAGTTCACGCACATTTCCGGGCCAATCGTATGCAAATAGCCGCTCGACCACGGCGTCCTGCACGCCTTCGAACCGACCTCTGGAAAACTGCTGGACGAGATAGTTGACGAGATAGGGCAGATCACCGCGTCGATCTTGCAGGGACGGCACTTCGATGACAGCCTTACTGAAAAACTGTGCCAGCGGATCCAGCAGTCGCCCGTCGTGCTGGAGTTGATCCGGAGACGTCGAGAACACGCCGATCCACCGCAGGTGCAATGTGCGCTGGACCCCTTCCGATACGATCTGGGGACGTTCGATCCAGAGATGCAGTGCATCCTGCACATCCGGTGTGGCCTGTTCCAGGTTCCGAACGACGACCGTTCCCTCGTGGTACAGCCACCAGATACGTGCGGTATCCGTATCCGGCTGGGGGTTCAGGATAAACTGGGTGTACGGGTCGTTCTGATCGGAAACGTCCCACACGAGCAGGGGACTGCGCGGTCGGCTGATCTCATGGATCCAGCGGGCCAGCGTGGTCTTGCCGACTCCCGGGGGGCCGTACAGTGCAAGCGGCGTCGCCAGGGGTGCCCACTGCAGCACTTCCCGTAACAGCCGGTGCAACGCCGGTGAGAACCCCCAGAACGGAAATGGTGCCCACGCGTGCAGCGATTGTCCGATCAGTAGCCGTGCGCGGTTCCAGCGGGTGAACCATTCCTGCAGGATCCAGGTCATGATGCTCACCAGTCCCGGCATGACACGGGATTGGAACATCCATCGATAGACCCAGATCAGTCCCAGCCATTGCGGGGAAAAGGGGAGTACCACTACACCCGTGTCCTCACTGAGCCGGTACCAGGCCGGTTTGGGAGAGAAATGCGCCACGCGAAATGCCCAGGTGACCAGCGTCCGATCGACGGGTTCGATGTCGGTATCCAGTACGGTGCGAAAGGCATCCTGATGCGCGTCCGGACGGTGTAAAACGGCAAAACGCAATGCGAGTTCCTTGTCCATCCAGTAGCGGAACACCTTTCGGATGGCGAGTTCCTCGTCTTCATCCCGATGGTGGATCCACAGGTGGTAACTTTCGGTCAGTACCTTCCAGATGTGTTCCAGGCGTTGCATTGCCTGCGAGGTGGTTTCTGCGGAATCGGCCGCGGCTTCGGCATGAAAAAACAGACGTCCCGGTGTCGGTGAGGGTGTCACGCGTTCCAGAAAGATCCGTATCTGGCCAATCTGGATATCCTCGTATCCGTACAGTTCACACGTGTCTTCCACGCGGTTTTGATTCACAAAAGTGCCGTTTTTCGAATGCAGATCCCGCAGAATAATGCGGTCCGCTTTCACGTCCAGCATGACGTGATGTCGTGAAACCGTCAGATCCGGCACGATGATCTGATTGTCACCGGATCGTCCGATCTGATAAATCTGACCCGGCGTGAGAAACACCTCAAAATGAATGTCCGGTCCCTGAATGCGTAAACGCCACAAGACGACACCTCTCCAACACTCGATCTCACCACCCAACGGATACTACCCGGACCGTCGATGCGTTTACGGTAACGTGGGGCGAACGCCCCGGTCACGGGTATGCTTCGACAGCGATGGCAATGCCCTGACCGCCGCCGATACACGCGCTGGCAATACCATAACGCAGTCCCGAACGACGCAGTTCGCGCAGCAGGGTCAATACCAGGCGGGTCCCCGTCGCGCCCAGAGGATGCCCGATGGCCACCGCCCCCCCGTTCACATTGACTCTGGAACGATCCAGTTCCAGCAGTCGTTCAACGGCGAGATACTGCGCAGCAAATGCCTCATTGATTTCCCAGCGGTCGATCTGGTCCACGTGCATGTCGAGTTTCTCAAGTAGCCGGCGAATGGCCGGAACGGGACCGATGCCCATGATGTCCGGCGGCACACCGGCCACTGCCCATCCGAGAATGCGTCCCAGGGGGCGTTTCCCGGCAGCACGGGCTTCTTCTGCCGTGGTCACGATCACCGCCGCCGCACCGTCGACAATGCCGCTGGCATTGCCCGCCGTTACAAAACCGTCCTCGCTGAAATACGGCCGCAGTTTGCGCAGTTGTTCCAGACTCGTGTCCGGACGTACATGATCGTCATAATCGAAAATTTCTTCCCGACCTTTCCATCGGATACGCATGGGGAGGATCTCGTCCCGGAAGAACCCCTCAGCGCGGGCACGTACGGCGGCCTGATGACTCCGCAGAGCGTATTCGTCCTGCGCCTCGCGGGAAATGCCGTACTTCCGTGCCACCTTTTCGGCGGTTTCGGCCATGAGCATGCCGCAGTAACTATCCCGCAGCGCCAGCCACAACCAGTCGTGTAACTGGCCCTCACCGAGACGCAGGCCGCGTCGTAACCCCCAGATCACGTGGGGTGCCTGCGTCATATTTTCCATGCCCCCCGCGATGACCCAGCGGGCTTCACCGAGTTGAATGAGTTGCCATGCTTCGATGATCGACTGAATACCCGAACCACACAGCCGGTTGACCGTATATGCTGGAATTTCGATCGGTAATCCGGCCCGCAGGGCCACGTGTCGGGCACCGTAAATGGCGTCCCCGCTCGTCTGCAGTGCATTGCCGAAAATCACATGATCGAACGTATCGACCGGAATTTGTATGCGGTCAAGCAATGCCCGAACGACTTCGGCACCGAGTTGAATCGCGGAGCGGTCCGCAAACCGACCGACCCAATCGGCAAACGGCGTGCGCAATCCCGCAACGATGACCACATCACGCATCGGATCGACTCCGTTTCATCCTATGGGAGGATTATGGAAATGTCAATCGCGCGTATTCTGAAATCGGACCAGGCCATGGGACACCGTGGGTCCCCATGCGGTCATGCGCTATCCCCCGCCCATG
>CAZIRO010000134.1:0-7819 GCA_964541595.1 uncultured Acidobacteriota bacterium | reverse complement strand
GTGGGTACCCATGCGGTCATGCGCTATCCCCAGCCCATGCGATGTCCTGTCCCCTGTCTTCCGTCTCCCGTCGCAAAGACCTGACACCTGACACATGGGACCTGACACCGGTGTAACAAGTGCACCGGTCGCACTGAACAAAGGGAATCCCGGTCGCCACAGTTGCAACCCTTTCAGGGGCGGTGGGAAGATTTGAGCGGAATGCGGAAGGCGTCTCGATTGCGAAACAGCAGGATGCAGTAGATCAGCACAGCCAGTTTGGTCAGTGTGGCAATGAACGATTCCGAGGGACGAAGGTTGAAAATCGCACGGGCCAGACGAACTGTAAACCACGTATCGGGTACAGATGTACCGGACCACTCTGCAAGGAGACGTGCAAGGGTGGTCAGAAAACACTCACCGAGCAGAAAATCCGACACCTGGGAAAGCACGATGAATGCCAGTGCGTAGTATGCACAGAACTGGCGCCAGCGCGGCCACCGGCGGATGAACAGAAAGGGCAGGGACACGATCCAGAACACCATGGCCATCGCGTGAACGAGATCCACGAACGCCACGAGACCGGAACCCAGCAGATCCGACCATCGCATCATGGATGTCGCGAAGGTATTCCGAACACGTTCCGTTGTTGAATCGGAACGGACGATCGCACCAGGTCGCGCATATCATTATGACGGAACATTTCACCGGCATGCACGTTCTGTTATGTCACGTTTTTCGCATCACCTTTCTTTTCCGAAAGGTCCTCTGTGAGCAGCACGGCCTCACACACCTGACGCAGAGACATCCGCCGTTCCATGGCCGTACGCTGGAGCCACCGATGGGCTTCCTGTTCCCGCATACCGTATCGTTCCATGAGCAGTAATTTCGCCCGTTCGAGGACTTTACGCGTTTCCAGTGCTTCCCGTGCCCGGCGCAGTTCGCTTTCCAGAATGAGGTTCTGGAGAAAAGCCCCCACATGGGACGACAGGTCGGCGAGAATGGACAGTGTATTGTCGTCCAGTGTGTCCGCGGGGTGCACAATGATGGCACCGACCCAGCGTCCACCGAACCGTACGGGGACCGCCCATACAGTTTTTTTACCGAAAGTAAACGGTGCACGGGCGCGCACGAGTTGTTTGAACAGCGGGTGTGATTCCTGAACACGGGTACCGTGCGGACCGCGAAACCTCCGTTTTGCCGGCTCGTAGATCAGCACCCGGCATGAGGGCAGGCCGAGCGTTTCTTCCAGCATCTGTCCGATGAATGTCAGGGTTTCATCAATGATTCCCTGATGGGCGTTCACCGCATGCGCGAGTTGAAACAGCGCCTGCAGATGTCGGGCCTGATGGCGGACCTGTTCAAACACACGGGCATTGGCGATCGCACCGGCAACCATATTCGCCAGTGCTTCGAGCAGTTCGACCTCTTCCGGAGAGTGCGTGTGGGGTTGCACGTGCTGGATGTTCATCACACCCACGACTTCACCGTCGGCCACCAGCGGCGCGGAAAAGAACGCTTCGTACCGGTCTTCCGGAAGCGTATGAAACAGTTTAAACCGTTCGTCCTGATAGGCTTTTTGCGCGATCTTCACAACCTGCCGCTGTTCGGCGACCCAGCCGGTAATGCCTTCACCCAGTTTCATTTTAATGCGACCGATATGGCGCGGATGAGGCGAACTGGCGCCGTAGAGCACGAGTTCCTGGGATTCCGGATCGAATACGTAAATGAGACAGGAATCGGCTCCCGTAAGGCGTGCGACGGCACTCGCAACGGCATTGAGCAACGGTTTCAGTTCCAGTCCAGCGCCGAAGATCTTGATGATCTCCTGAAGGACGGCCAGCCGGTCGTTCTGCATGGGGCGTTTCCTTCCACCATCCAACTTCGAAAGCGTGATGGGCGGATCATCCGTCATAGTAAAGATAGAACTCGTACGGGTGCGGGCGCAACCGAATGGCGTCGACTTCACGCGTGCGTTTCAGTTCGATCCAGGTTTCCACCACGTCCGGTGTGAACACGTCACCCTCCAGGAGGAACGCGTGGTCCTGTTCCAGGGCATCCAGGGCTTCCGCCAGCGATCCGGGAACCTGGCGAATACGCGCGCGTTCTTCGGGCGGCAGTTCATAGATGTCTTCGTCCAGGGGATCTCCCGGATCCAGGCGATTCCGGATCCCGTCCAGACCGGCCATGAGCAGTGCGGCGAACGCCAGATACGGATTGGCCATCGGATCGGGGCACCGGTACTCGATCCGTTTCGCTTTCGGGTTATCGGAATACATCGGTACGCGGATACTGGCACTGCGGTTGCGCCGGGAGTACGCGAGATTGACCGGTGCCTCGTAACCGGGCACCAGTCGCCGATAGGAATTCGTCGTTGGTGCGCAGAATGCCATCACCGCCGGTGTATGCGTCAGCAGCCCACCGATATAGTGCAGCGCGAGTTCGGACAGGCCGGCGTATCCGCTCGGGTCCCAGAACAGGTTATGACCCTGTTTCCAGAGACTCTGGTGCGTGTGCATACCGGACCCGTTATCCCCGAACAGCGGTTTCGGCATGAATGTCACGGTGCGACCGTGCATGCGGGCGACGTTCTTGATGATGTACTTGTAGATCATCACCTGATCGGCCATACGTGTCAGCGTGGTGAACCGCATATCGATTTCGCACTGGCCAGCGGTGGCGACTTCGTGGTGGTGCGCTTCGACTTCGATACCGACTTCCAGGAGGCGCAGCACCATCTCGGAGCGCAGGTCCTGCAGACTGTCGACCGGCGGTACGGGGAAATACCCCTCTTTCCAGCGGGGACGGTGACCCAGATTCGGTCGACCGCTGTCACCGCGGCCGCTGTTCCAGATGCCCTCTTCGGAGTCCACAAAATAGTACGCACTGTGCGCGTTCTGGTCATAGCGCACGTCGTCAAATACGAAGAACTCCAGTTCGGGTCCCCAGTAACTCGTGTCGGCGATACCGGTTTCGATGAGGTACCGTTCCGCCTTGCGGGCGATGTACCGGGGGTCACGTGTATACGGTTGTCGGGTCACCGGATCGTGGACGTCGCAGATGAGTACCATTGTGGTCGTCGCGCAGAACGGATCGATGAACGCCGTGCTCGGGTCCGGGATCAGTACCATATCGCTTTCATTGATCTGCTGAAACCCCCGGATACTCGAGCCGTCGAATCCGACACCCTCGAAAAACACCCCTTCATCGAGTTCCGTCATCGGGATCGAGATGTGCTGCCAGGTACCCAGCAGGTCAGTAAATCGCAGATCGACCATGGCGACTTCCCGTTCCCGTGCCCATGCGATGACGTCTTCCGGCCGCCGCAGGGGTTTGATCGGACAGAGGCGACCGAATCCACTTCGGGTCACGTCCCATCGCTTCATTCCTGTCCTCCGGATGTCAGAGATACCGATTCAGACGGTGTGGGTGATGAAGATTCCGCCGGAGGCACATCCGCCGAACCGCGAATCCGCCGGATCAGGCGCTGCAACTGCACCCCGGTCAGGCTCTCCACCACGGTCGGTAACTGGGCGAGGATCTCCGTGATATCGCCGGTGATTCGACTGGCGCCGGCACCGTGACCGTTGCTGCCCACGATGACGATCTTGTCCGTCCTGGCGAGTGGTTCGGCGATCGATGCGGCCAGGCGGGGCAGGATCTCGACCACCATCTGCGTGATGGCAGCATCGTTGTACTCCTTCCAGGCCATGCTCTTGGCACGCATGGCATCCGCTTCGGCGAGTCCTTTGGCCCGAATCGCTTCTGCTTCGGCTTCTCCGGCGGCACGGATCTGTGCGGCCTTTCCGACGGCTTCGGATTCCAGGCGCGCACGTTCGGCTTCGGCAAGCATTTCGATCCGTTTCTTTTCGGCACTTGCCGGCAGTTCCACGGTCGCGAGGAGTTCTTTTTGTTTCCGTGCGATCTCCTGTTCCTCGATCTTGATCTGCATTTCTTTTTCGACGAGTGCGACCTGCAATTCCTCACGCTTGACCGTCTGTGCGACCTTTTGTTTATGCAGTTCATACGTCAGATCGGCTTCGGCGCGTTGTGCTTCCAGTTCGCGTCGGGCGGCTTCCACCGCGCGGTCGGATTCCAGACGTGCGATGCGGGCGATCCGGTCGGCCTCGGCTTCGGCAACGGCGGCTTCCTGTTTGACCTGCGCCACCCGGGGCCGTCCGAGGGCATCGATATATCCCTCTTCATCGGCCACATGGCGGATGGTCAGGGAGACGATATCCATGCCCATCCGGGCGAGATCGCGCGCGGCAGCCTCACGCACCCGCGCGGCGAGTTCGCCCCGTTTGAGGTATACGTCTTCGACACTCATCGTACCGACCACCGCCCGCAGGTGTCCCGCAATGGTCTGCATGGCCACGCGTCGAATGTCCTGTGCCGATTTCGAGAGAAACTGTTCCGCAGCGAGTTCGATCGAAGTTTCATCGCTACGGATTTTCACGTGTGCGACCGCGTCCACAAGGACGCGCACGCCGTGTGCGGTATACGCATCGGCGGTCTGGACCTCCAGGGTATGGAGTTCCAGAGACAGACGCTGGGCGCGTTCCAGAATGGGCCAGACAAACGTACCTCCGCGAACCAGACGATACCCCACCCGTCGGCGGGTCCCGTCCGGCAGCGTCACGGTGCGCTGTCGTCCGGCCACGATGAGGACTTCGTTCGGGCCGGCTTTTGTGTAGCGCCAGGCCCACAGTGCAATCAGGGCGGCGATTCCGAGGAGGCCGCCGGCGATCGCCCATGCGGTCATGATCGTCCTCCGGTTCGGGGTTTAGAATGACACGGCCCGCAGGCGGGTTGGCGGAACCCACTGCAGATGGTCCGGTTCCGGGATCTGACCGCTGCGTACCAGATAGCGTGCCGTATGTGCGCGCAGTTCTTCCGGTTGCGGTGCAGTGCAGAGCGTCAATCGACCGTTTTGATGGATTACGGCCACGTGGTGTTCGGCGATCTGCCATATCGGGATCTGCATGGAACGCAGGCGACCGTTGTCCTGTTGAAGACATCGAAACGCACGTGCAGACGGTGTCTCCGCCAGGTACACCGTATCGGCAATATCGGTGATCACAAGGACCATCGGGCGGTGAAATGCGGCCGCAAGCCGTGGCGCCCATTCCAACCAGCGAATGGGTTCAGTCGCCGGATACGCGTGCAATCGGTCGACCCCGACCACACGGATCGTGCCGTCGGCATAAAACACCGGATAGGTACGGTCCGGGTGGTCAGAGGCGTGCAGGTACCCGACGGGCGTGATCCACTGCAACTGCGTATTCGGCATGACGGGTTCACACGCGTTGACGGACACGCCCATACAGGTGGCAATACGTGTGAGAAGCGAGTGCGCGTCGGATGCATGCGTCATGGGACCGTCCGGGATGTGCGTACTCCACCCGGTCGCGTTCGCATACACCGGGATGTAACAGACCGTTTGATTCGGCAGGTGAACCCGAACGGCCCATGCGGGGCCGTGACCGGCCCACATCAGACCCTGCAATACCGTTTCTACACGGGGCAGCAGTTCCCGCAGTGACCGCGCGACGATGTGCATGCCGAGGAGATCGACCCGGAACATCTCCTGACGCATGGCGCCCCGACCGTTGCGTCGTACACTCGATTGAACGGGTATCGTGAATGCAAACCCGTTCAGATGGCCGGCGATCGCATACCCCCCGGCTGCCGCCGGCGTGGTCGTCAGATAGACGTGCAGTTCCCCGATGCGTTCCCGAACCTGTTCGGCTGGAGACTGCAGCGTCGCGGGTGTGTCCGTTTCTTTTTGTGGTGTCGACGGAACGGATCGTACGGGTGCCGGAACAGTCGGGTGTCCTGTTACACGCCGGCGCAATCGAGCGGGCAGGATCGCCCACAGCATCAGGAAAAATAAAAACCCGATCCATCCCCAGAAGATCTGTAATTCCATGGTTTAGCCTCCCTGGGATTCCGAAGAGGTGATGATGATCCCGGAGGTCAACCATCGGCCTTCCGGGTAGGTCTCCACCCCGTGTTCGGGAACGTCCAGTCCGGCCCGTTCTTCGGCGGGGGAGACCCGTAAACCGATCGTGTTGCGTAACATCCCGAAGAGGATGTATCCGGTGACCAGCGACCATGCGGTCACGGTCACGATACTGATCAACTGCGCGACGAATTGCGTCCATTCCCCGACGATGAGTCCGCGTACACCACCGTATGATCCGTCGGCGAAGATACCGACCGCGAGGAGCCCCCACAGACCGGCACCGCCGTGGACGGAAACGGCACCGACGACGTCATCCACGTGCAGCACGTGTTCCACAAAACGCAGACTCCCGATCATCACCATCGCGGCCACGAAACCGATGACCACGGCGGCCCACGAGGGGACATACGCGCAGGGCGCGGTGATGCCCACGAGACCGGCCAGGGCACCATTGCAGGCCATCACGATGTCTGCCTTGCCGGTCCGGATCAGACTGAAGTACAGTGCCGTAACCGCACCGGCCGCACCAGCGAGCAGGGTGTTCACCGCGATGGTCGAAACCTGTGGATCCATTGCGGCCAGCGTGGAACCGGCATTGAATCCGAACCACCCGAAGAAGAGAATGAACGTCCCGGTCACGACATACACCATGTTGTGCCCGGGAAATACGTTCGCCGATCCGTCCGGATTGAACTTGCCGATCCGGGGCCCGACCATCCGCGCTGCGACGAGTGCGACGAGTCCACCGACAGCGTGGACCACACCGGACCCTGCGAAGTCCACGGCACCGGTGTCCGCACCGAGGAAGGGCAGATACTGCCCGAGGTTGGCCAGCCAGCCGTTGCCCCAGACCCAGTGGCCGTAAATCGGATAAATGATTCCGGATACGAGGAAACTGTACGCGAGATACGCCTGCAGTTTCATGCGTTCCGCGACCGCGCCAGCAACGATCGTGGCCGCCGTCGCGGCGAAGACCATCTGAAACAGCCAGAGCAGCATGGTGGACGGGTGATTCGCTGGACCGAGGAGGAAAAATCCGGATTGGCCGATCAACGGAGTGCCATGATCCAAACCGGGTGCCGCGGCCGATCCGCCGAACATCAACGCGAATCCGAAGGCCCAGAATGCCAGACCGCCGATGCAGAAGTCCATAAAACTCTTGGTCAGGTAGTTGACCGTATTTTTTGAGCGGATCAGACCGGCACCGAGGAGTGCAAAACCGGCCTGCATGAAGAAAACCAGTGCAGCGGCAACGAGCACCCAGGCGGTATCGACCGCGCGTACCACAGCGTCAACGGTTGTCGTCCCGTCGCCGGCGTGTGCGGTCCCCGCCATGCCGAAGACCAGAACGATAGCCACAGGGACCCATCCGATCCGTGTGTTCCCCCGCATGGTATACCTCCACAGGCAATAGAAATCCTCGCAAAACGCAACCCTGGGAGTTTACAGGGAAGCCACCATTGGCGAGGCAACGATTTGCAGGAGCGACACGCGACCTTGCGTGCGCTCGTCGTTGAGGAAACGCCACCTGGATCGGATGGGCGCGCCTCATTGCGCGGACCATCCCAGCTGCTGCACAGCGGCGACAGTCTCTTGTTCCGGAAAAATGGGATCCTAAATATATACCCTTTCCGTTCGGATGTCAAGTGCACACCCATGCGGTCATGCGCTATCCCCCGCCCATGCGATGCCCCGTCCCCTGTCTTCCGTCTCCCGGCCTGGACACCTGACACCTGGGACCTGCTGAGTTATCATCACTTTTGCGGGAGGGAATGGAAGGGGATTCATCGTTTGTGTAGGCTAGAGGGAAACAAACCAAAAAAGAGAAAGGAGGAGGAACGATGAATCCCTACAAAAGATATTCCTTTTTCC
>CAZIRO010000133.1:0-7883 GCA_964541595.1 uncultured Acidobacteriota bacterium | reverse complement strand
AACGATGACGGCCACCTGCCCCCTGAGACCTGACACCCGACACCCGAGACCTGAGACCTGACACCCGAGACCTGAGACCTGACACCCGAAACCTGACACCTGACACCCGCCCCTCGACCCCCATCCCCGAGATCGGGTTTGCATCCCCTATCGCCGGTCGGATACAATACTCAACACAAGGGGGTATTGATCTTCCGAATGTTCCGTAAAGCATCATGCAGTCGCGCGTGTGTTTCCGATGGTTTGCGTTATCCACAACATCGACCCGGTGGCCATGCTGGCCGGGTTGGGCGGGCATGATCCTGCTTTTTGTATCCGTCGCCTGTGGGTCGCCACTCCATGTGCAACCCAAGGTGTTTCATGCGGATCGAGTGACCCTGCAGATCGACGCCTATCCATTGCGCGGGTTCAGTCCCGTGCGTACGCATTTCATGGCCATCGTTCGGATGCCACGGGTGCTGTTCGAACGGTACGGGGGCTGTTTTGTGGAGCACTGGGAATTCGGTGACGGGTCGGAATACCGGCACGAGCGGGACTGTCGCCGGCTGGCCGATCGGGAAGAGGGCAATTTTGTCGTCCTGGAATTCTACACCCGGCATTCATTTTTCACACCCGGTCGATATGATGTGTATTTTCATCTCCGTCCGCGCAGCGAACACCGCGACGCCCGATCGCTGATTTCCGGCCGGGTGCGTGTGGTCGTCATACAGTCCGCAACGCCGTCACGTGGCGGAAAGGATTGATCTCGACTTTCAGATGGTGAGGTATGGCGATGTCACGAAACACATGTTCCTCGCAGATCCGGTGGATGCGATGGGGAATCGCTATTGCACTGTTCACCGTCTGGGCATGTGCCGAGCCGGTGGAATACCATGGTCGCAAAGTCGGTGGCGGATTGATCTTCTGGGGCATTCGTTCGGAGATGGCCATGGGGCAACAACTCATTGCCGAACTCGAAGCGGAGGACCTGCCCTATGTGGAAGACCCCGTAATCGTGGACAATCTCCATCGGATTACACAACGCTTGATCGCGGCCGTTCCGTCCCAGTTTCCCAAATATCCATTCAACTTTGCCGTCATCGATGACTGCGTGGTGAACGCATTTGCGCTGCCCGGCGGTCCGATTCGCGTACACCGGGGGTTATTGCGCAAGTTCAAAGCGGAATCCCAGCTCGCCGGGGTGCTTGCGCATGAGATGGGCCATGTCCTCGGACGGCACGGGACGAAGAAGATGTCCGACATGTATTTGAAACTCGGACTGCTCGCCACGGCGACCATCATTGCGGATGCGATCGAGTCCGGCAAGTGTAAAAAGGTCAATGAAGACGAGTGCAGTAAGACCTGGACGACCATCGTCGGTGTCGTGGGCTACATGGGGATCATGTTGTCCAACCTGGCGTACTCACGAGACAGCGAGCGCGAAGCGGACTGGATCGGTGCCCATCTCATGCTGGACGCGGGGTACGATCCGGAGGGACTCGCACAGACGTTTGAGATGTTCTATCAGATGAAACAGGAACAGGGCGTGGCCAACAACTGGTTGAATCGGATTTTATCCACACATCCGCCGGATCTGGAACGCGCACGCAGGGTTCGCCAGGTGCGGACCGAACGGGTATCTTCGAACGCGTCGTTGATCTATACGACGAGTGCGTTCGATCAGATGTTACGCGCGCTGGATGCGCTGCCGCGGGCGCGTGAACTCGATGCCATGACAGCCATTCAGTGCCGTACGGCACGTGTGACCTGTGACGATCGTCGCCAGGAGTGTTATGGTCGTCTGCTGCTCTGCGACCCGGATAAAGAAGATTGTGATACCATCCGGCAACAGTGTCAGTATCTGGAACAGCAGTGTCTGCAGGTCCGCAAACAGTGTCGGGAGTATGACCGATTCAAGAAGACGCGTCCCCCGCGGTGCTGATGCAGACAATCACCCGCGGTGGGGTGTTGCATCGTCCGTTTCGAGTAGAGCGGTAACAGCGTCGTGGAACCAGGGTTCCTGCCATAACGTGTCCAGCCAGGCCTGAAGTGCGGTGAGGTCGCGAATGTACAGGGTATCGTGAGGGTGAAACGGTGCGATCCGGCGCAGTGCGGAAAGCACTCTTTCGATAGCCGGTCCAGATCGCAGGGGACGCCGGAGTTCGATCCCCTGTGCGCTACAGATGAGTTCAATGGCGACGATCGTTCGCGTATTCTCAACCACCTGGAGTGCCTTCCGTGCCGCCCACATGCTCATGCTGACATGGTCTTCCTGATTACCGGACGTCGGCACGGTGTCGATCGAAGCGGGATGTGCGAGCGTCTGGTTTTCGTTCACCAGCGAGGCAGCGGTGACCTGGAACATCATGTATCCCGAGTTCAGCCCCGGTTCCGGTGTGAGAAACGGCGGCAGTCCAGACATCTCCGGTGTCATCAGGTGGAATATCCGACGTTCGGTGATCGACCCCAGCGTGGCCATGACCGTCGCCAGCAGGTCAGCAGCCATGGCGATCGGGGCGCCGTGAAAATTGCCGTTGTATACGGGCGTGCCATCCGGCAGGAAGAGCGGATTGTCCGTCACGCTGTTCATTTCGGTTTCCAAGATACGTTGGATAAATCGCAGTCCCTCGAGTACCGTACCGTGCACCTGGAGCATGCACCGCAAACTGTAATTGTCCTGAATGCGGCCGCATGCGCGATGACTCTCCAGGATTTCGGAATCGCGGAGCCACTGCCGGATCTGATGGGCAGTTTGAACAAAAGCGGGGTACGGACGCAGTGCGACCACCGGGGGATCGGTGGGATGGATGGACCCCTGCGCGGCGTCGATCGTCATGGCACCCGCCAGGTTCGCGAGCGCCAGGGTTTCGAACGCGCGCAGGGTGGCAACGGCAAGGACGGCCGTGGACGCCTGCGTGCCGTTGATGAGCGCCAGCCCTTCCCGGGCTTCGAGCGTCAGGGGCGTCAATCCGTGGGCTGCCAGGATTTCCGCCGCCGGTCGCATGCGTCCGTCCACCCAGCATGCGCCCTCGCCGATGAGCATCAATGCCATATGCGCAAGCGGTGCCAGATCGCCGCTCGCGCCGACGGAACCCTGTGCCGGGATCCAGGGTACGATCTTCTGCTGAAATACCGTCTGGAGAAACGCCACGAGTTCCGCACGGACCGCTGAATATCCGTATGCGAGCGTATGGGCACGCAGCAGCAGGATCAGACGCGCGATGTCCGGAGGCAGCGGGGGTCCGGTTCCGACCGCGTGACTGCGCACCAGGCGTACCTGTAGTTCCCGCATTTGATCAGCGGAGATATGCCGGTCTTTGAGTTTTCCAAACCCGGTGTTGATGCCGTAAATCCGGTCGCCCCGCGCCACGCGTTCCATCACCGCGCGGCGGCGTTGATCGAGCAGACGTGCGCGTTCCGCCGATAGAACAGTCCTATCCGGATGTTCGAGCAGCGGCCCGATATCGATCAGGCGGAGTTTGTCTTCCCCTAAACGAAACATCATGGACGCACATCAATACATGGTCAGTGCGGCGGCGATGAACAGTATCAAGATGCCACCGATCAGAAAGAGTAACGTGAAGATCAAAAACTGTTTCAAGCTGTCCGGCATATCCCCGAACAGGTCGGGAAACCCGAGTTCGATCACCGGATCGTTCTTTCCCAGACGTTCCGCCAGCCAGTTCGGGATACGCACGCGCATGATTTTTCCCTCCCGTTCCGGTCATTGTGGGTGATCGCGTTCGATGCGTCAAGAATATGCGTCCCTGAACGCGGGACAGGCAATGGGACAGGGGATGCACCGGATCCACCAGGTGTGCCGATGGCCACCGGTCTCAGGTGTCAGGTGTCGGGTGTCAGGTCCCAGGTGTCAGAGAGACCCGACATTTCCGGGATGGGAACACCGCATGACCGCATGGGTACCCACGGTGTCCCATTTCCCGTCCCGATTTCAGTATGTGTCCCTGAACGCGGGACAGGAATGGATTCCGGACTGTATCTATCCATTCGAAATTCGCTATCCGCCATTCGACATGGTGTCATTCATTTTCCGCATCCCTTTTCATTGCCTCTCCCAGGATCATCGTCCAGAGCGATATCCACAGGTGCACGGTACTCATGCCCGCAAGTCCGCCCGTCAGCACGCGGGTCGTGGCATGGTCCCAGGTTTTCCATACGCCGAGCGCCCATTCGGCACCCATCACGCTCCATGCCACAGCCGTTACCCACAGGGCGATCCGTAAACGACGTCGGGGCCACGGCCAGAACACACCGATTCCCCAGCCCAGCCACATCCCCGTGTAGATGCCGCTGCACCGGTGACACACGCCGAGCGGGTGTCCCCTCAGGTGAAAACTGCGTTCCGGAATCTGGTGACAGAACAGACGCAAACAGCCGTACCACCGTCTCGCGATCCAGCCGCGCCAGCCGGGCGCATCATGCCACACTGCCGGCATCAGCCATCCGAGGTTCCACATGGTCAGCACGATGCCGAGTGCGAGTACCGTCCACCACCAGAACCGGGAACGTTTCATGGCGCCACCGCAGGATGCATTGTCCCGAACGTCATTGCGGGGTGCCTACCAGGACAGCATTTGCACCATCTGACGGTCATCGACCAGACACAGGGCGTCCTCGATCGCGAATCCCTGAACGGTACACCGCGGACCGATCCAGGTGCGACGCACCGTGGCCTCCACAACGTGTGCCTGTCTGTCCACAACGGCTGCCGACAGGGATGCGCGTTCGACAGTCGCGTGCGGGCCGACTACGGCCCAGTCCGTGACTGTTACTGTTGCGTCGACCGTAGCAGACGGATGCACCCACAATCCCGTCGCCTGCCACCGACCGGATGCGGCGATCCGATCGGCGAGTACACCGAGGTCCTGCGGCCGAGTGGCCCAGGTGTGCATGAAATCCGCGTATGTATCCAGAAACCGTTCGGCGTGGCCGAAATCCCACCATGGGCCGTCCATACGCCACGCATCGATACGGATCCGTCCTGCCTGCCATGCGGGGACGATACCGTCTCGATACCAGTCCGACGGATAGTCCGTCGGCAACATACGCAGTGCAGACCGGCGCAGCAGAGCCACTCCGGCGTACATAACGGGAATCCGTCCATGACCGTCATGCATGAACAGCCGTCCCGTGTCCGGGTGCAGGAAAAACCGCGTATATCCCGTGGCATCCGCGGGCAACACACGTACACCCCAGACAGCGTCGGCGTCCGATCGGGCTGCGGCTGCCAGCAGCGGTTCCAGAGATGCCCCGTGCAGGGTGTCCACGTTCACGATCAGCACATCGGTTTCCGTACCGAGCGTGTGCCACAGGTTCCGAATCGCTCCGCCTGTTCCGTACGGATAATCGCGTTCCACCAGGTAGTGCACCGTGAACGGCGTGTCCCAGGTCGAGGGATCGGGAAACCGTTCCATCAGGTAATGCACATTGACGTATACGGTATCCGTCGGGACGTTCCGGAGGCGTTCAAACTGAAGTTGCAGCAGCGGCACGTTCAGGATCGGGATCAGGGCCTTTGGGTAGAGCAACGTCAATGGTCGCAATCGCATACCGTAACCCGCGGCCAGAATGTATGGCACGATCATGGTCCACGCTCCGAAACGGGATTCATGGTAACGGGTTGATGGCCACAGTCAAGCCGATGGGGGTCGGGTGGCAGGTGGCAGGTCTCAGGTCCCAGGTGTCAGGTAGCGGGGCTTTGGGAAACGACCGGTGGTTTACCTATTCATCACACGGACGTGAACCTTGGAGTGGCCATAGGTGGGTACACGTGTGTCGTTCAATGGCCGCGACGATACTATCGCTACGGTCATGACCAGGCGACCTCCGATCGGTCGCCTTTACATTGACCTGACCCCTGACACCCGACACCTGGGACCCGACACCTGGGACCTGGGACCTGACACCTGGGACCTGCATTTGTCATTCCACATATGAATGTGCTACACTGTAAAGATTTCAGGCCCGGGGAGTCACGTATGTCGTGGCACGATTTCGTACATGGTGGATGGGAGAGCAATGAGCGAGACGCCTCCAAGTATCACAATCGGTCTATTGGGTTGTGGTACGGTCGGGACCGGGATTCTGGAATTGATCCGTCGACGGCAATGGCATGAATATTGGGTCCGCGTGAACCGTGCATTTGTCCGCGATCCAGCCCGCCCGCGGTTGCTTCCCGTGCCTGTAGAGTGTACCGACCGGGTTGAGCAGATCGTGACCGATCCGGACATCGACGTGGTGATCGATGTCTTACCCGATCCGGGAACCGCATACGGGCCGGTACGCCAGGCGCTGGAAAACCGCAAACACGTGATCTCCGCTAACTGGCAGCTCCTGGCCACCCATGGCGACGAACTCGAGCAGTTTGCCCGCGAACAGGGTGTGGCCTTTCTTTACGAGGCTGCCATGACCGGCAGTGTCCCCTTTGCCCATATTGCACAGCGCTGGACCCGGGTATCTCCGATCCGTGCGTTTCTCGGAATCCCGCACGGCGTGGAACGGCTCTGGGGATTGCCCGAGTCCCGGAGCGACGATGGTGCTTCGGAAAGCGAGCAGATGATGCGGTTCGGTATTGCACCGTCCGCGCGTACGGAACATGAATGGGAACGGAGTGTTGCGTGGGTGATCCTGATCGGTCGCTGGGCCGCTGGAACGTGGATCTCCCGAGAACACATTCGTATTCGTAAAAACACCCCGAAAGATCACCGTGTCATTGAGCTTGCGCGAGCACACGGATACGCATTGTGTCCCGCGTTTCTCTGGGAAGACCACACCACCTGGCAACGCGCACTGGTGGAATGGATGGCCGTTCCGGATCGATGTCCGCTGGCCCACCTATCGCCGTATGAGGCCGGTTTACTCGTCTGGTATGAGGACATCGGACCGCAGTTGTACACGGGACTCGGTGGCGGTGCGCTTCCCGCGGCAGCGGCCGTCCTTGCCGATCTCCTGCGTATCGTGCAGCGCGACTGGTCATTCACACGTGCCCTGTCCTGGCATCCCCATCGTGATGATCAGGCGCAGGATGCGTACTTTCTCGTTCTGCACGTGGCGCATCAGTCCGATAATATTCACGCCTGCGTCACCCATCTGCAGGACCACGCCATCAGTGTTCAACACGTGCACGTGAATACGCACCCTGCCAGTCCGGGTTTTGAAATCGTGATCGTCACGGAACGGGTCCCCGATGCGACCATGCGGACCGTTGTGCACAGTCTGGAGAAACATCCCGGCGTGCATACCGTGGATGCGTTCCGGATCCCGGATATCCTGACCTGGTCGCCGGAGCGGGTATATCACAAACAATGGACCCCGGCAGAGATCGCGCATGCCGTGAGTAGTGGCTGACGGTTTCCCCACGTCGGGTCTGTGAAACAGTTCGGACCGTCCCCGGCGGGCATGGGGACAGTACGGCGTTTCCGTGCTCCGACGTGCTGTCGTGGATGTGCGGGATGACCGTGTCGACAGGTTGTGACGCCACCGGAAACGGACCATTTAGGCGTCAGAAGCCGCTGCCTGCACGGAAGATTCCTGCGTGAGGGCTTTCAGTCTTTCCGCCTGTGCGTGTGCAAGCAACGCGTCGATAATTTCGTCCAGATCGCCATCCAGAACGTCTTCCAGTCGATAGATCGTCAGGCCGATGCGGTGGTCCGTCACACGGTTTTGCGGGAAGTTGTACGTCCGGATCTTTTCGCTGCGGTCACCGGACCCGACCTGGGCCCGACGGGTGGCGGCGATCTCCTGTTGTTGTTTCCGCCGGTAGTATTCGTACAGACGCGCGCGCAGGACACGCAGGGCTTTCCGGCGGTTCTGGTGCAGGGACCGTTCGTCCTGGCAGGTGACCACGATCCCGGTGGGCAGGTGGGTGATACGCACGGCGGTCA
>CAZIRO010000132.1:4469-8056 GCA_964541595.1 uncultured Acidobacteriota bacterium | reverse complement strand
GGGTCAACCGGCGTCGGGCGGCGGACGTGTTGGCGATGGAGCGGGTTGCCCGTGCAACCCAGATCCGGGGCATTTATCCGTAAACCGTACTGCGCCCGGTCCCGTTCCGACGGGGCCGGGCGTTTCGCCCGCGCAAACGGTCAGTGTCCCGTCACGGTCGCCGATTCCAGAAACGGTTGATGTTTGTACACGCTGCAGTATTCCAGCGGTTCCGTGCCGGGACGGAACGCCTCTAAGATAATACGGGGACACTCCGGAGATGCCCGGAGTCCCGTATAGTAATCCACGGGAAGCATCACCACGGTGGCGGGACGTTCGAATCCGGGGGGCGCGGGTCGTTCCGTATAGTACGTCTTCATGAAGTCGACCCAGATGGGAAGCGCGGCGTGGCCTCCGGTCTCGTTTTTCCCCAGACGTTTCGGCTCATCGAATCCCACCCATACGCCGGCCACGAGTTCTGTGGTAAACCCGATGAACCACGCGTTGGTAAACTCGTCTGTTGTGCCGGTCTTACCGGCGACATCGAACGGCAGGGACCGGGCAAGATGTGCGGCGGTTCCACGCTGGGTGACCCCGCGCAAAGCCCACGTGATGATGAACGCCGTGGCGGGATCGAGTGCCGGTTCCAGATCGGGTGTGTGTACCTCCAGCGGGCGTCCGAATCGGTCTTCGATCCGCCGGATCCAGTACGGCCGTACGCGCATACCGCCGTTGGCAAAAACCGCATATGCAGCGGTGATCTCCAGCGGCGTCAGGGACATCGTGCCGAGCGCGATCGAGGGGTACGGTGGAATCGGGGATGTAATCCCGGCACGGCGCGCCACATCGATCACCCGATCGATGCCGACGTGGGTGATCAGGCGGGCGGCAACGGTATTGCGAGAAAATTCCAGTGCCCGACGTAACGTCAGCGTGCCCAGGAATTTGTTGTCAAAATTCCCGGGTTCCCAGATCACGTGCGTGCGCGGATCTTCGTAAGAAAACGGGGCGTCCTCGATCGGCGTGCTTAATGACATCCCCGACTCGATGGCGGCCGTCCATACGAACGGTTTGAACGCGGACCCCACCTGGCGGTATGCCTGCGTCACACGATTGAACTGGCTGCGGCGGAAATCGAATCCACCGACCATTGCACGGACCTCTCCGGTCAGGGCATCGAGCGCCACGAAAGCGCCTTCCACCACGGGGACGTTTTCAATTTCCGCGCGAGCGCGGGCATGTTTCAGATCGACGTCAATGATTTTCGCCATGACGACGTCCCCGGGGTGCAGTACCCGCCGCAGATCCCGGGTGTGCAGCACCGACCGGATGTCCCGTAAGGTCCAGGTGCCATGGTATCCTCCGATGCGGTACCGTACCTGCGTGCGCTGGACTTCCGTGATCAGCACCGGCCACCGGGTGCCCAGGGGGATCCGGTCCGGCCACTCCGGAAGCGTGATCGTTTCCAGATCGACCGGGGCTTTCGCGTCCTGTAAAACGTTCCGCAGTGGACCGTTCCAGGGTTGCCGACGTGCGAGCAGGTACAACCCATTGCGCAACGCGCGTTCCGCAATGGTCTGGGCCGTCTGATCCAGTGTCGTGTAGATCCGCAGTCCCTGATGGTACAGGGCGTCATAGCCGTATTTTTTCTCCACATATCGGCGGATTTCCTCAATAAAATACGGAGCAAAGATCGGTTTTTCCCGATGGTGCACGACACGGATCGGTTGTTGTACGGCTTTCTGGTAGACCTCCGGAGGGATGACCTTTTCCTTTAACATGCGCCGCAGACAGTAGTTCCGGCGTGCCAGTGCCTTCGCAGGAGCCAGATAGGGGGAGTAACGTGCCGGCGCCCGCACCAGACCGGCCAGGAGTGCCGCCTCCTCCGGCAACAGATCCCTCGCCGGTTTACCGAAATAAAAACGCGCGGCAGCCTCGAATCCGTAAACCCCGTGTCCGAGGTATACGTTGTTATAGTAGTGCAGAAAGATTTCCTGTTTGCTGAAATGTTTCTCGATTTGCAGTGCCAGAAAGAACTCCTTGATCTTGCGGTCCAGCGTGCGTTCCGGTGTGAGAAACGCCATTTTTGCGAGTTGTTGCGTGATCGTCGAGCCACCCTGAACGATGCGGCCGGCACGCAGGTTTTGAATGGCTGCACGCAGAATACTCAAGGGGTTAATCCCCGGGTGGATAAAAAAATCATCGTCTTCAACGGCAATGATCGCTCCGCGCAGAAGCGGTGGGATATCTTCGTACCGTTCCACGAGTATGCGCCGCTGTACCGAGAATTCATGGATAACGTTCCCGTCCCGGTCATACACCACCGAGGGCATACTGATCCGCCAGTGCTCGAGTTCGCGCACCCGCGTGGTCAACGGGGATACGGAAGTAAACGCCAGCCCGACGACGGCCCCCAGTACGATCGAGAGGATCCAGCAGAAAACGACAAACCATCGAAACAGGGACATCCGTCCGGGGGATGTCCCGCCGGTATCGGCCCTGGAGACCGAGGAAGACGATGCCGCTTTACGGCGACTGCGTTTCATGCGCCCGCTCCTCTTGCGCCGATGTCATGCATGTGTGGACGGCCATCGATTGGGGATGAAACCGCCGGACGAGATCCAGTGCGATGTCCAGCAGGAACGGAGAAGGTCGCAAGATCCGCTGCGTAATGGATACGATGTGTCTGTTCCGCACAGCCCGAAGCGATGACCACATGGGATTGCGTGTGAACTCCACCTGCGCAGCCGGTGCGATGTTCTCCGGGATCCAAATATAGTCCGGGTCCATGGCCACGACCATTTCCGGATTGACCTGAGGCCAGGGTTGATCGATCCGTGCTGTCACGACGTTGAATCCGATACGCCGGAGCAGTTCCAGAATAAACGACCCCCGGCCGATGGAAAAGATCGGACGAATGGACAGCAGAAAAAATATGCGCGGCGGGTGCGTGAATGGATGTCGCTGCAGACACGTGAGCAAACGGTGCCAGCGGGATTGCCAGCGGCGGACCCGATGCATGCGATGAAACAGACGGCCCATCAGTACGAGATTGATCCGGATATCATCCAGGTGTTCGCTCCGCAGTACGAAATAGCTGATGCGCTGCCGATCAAGAAATTGCGCGAGATCGCGGGGATTGTGTCCGCGATCGAGGATCACCAGATCGGGCTCCAGGGCGACGATGGCTTCGAAGTTCGGTGTAAATGGCCCGCCTACCCGGGGAAGCTGCGCCACCTGTTCGATATCGTCCGTAAATTCGGACACGCCGATCAGGCGGTCCGCGACGCCCAGAAAGACCATGAATTCCACGATCGAGGGATTCATGGCCACCACCCGCTGCGGACCGTGGGCGGGAATGTATACCGTTCGCCCGATACGGTCGGTAATCGCCTGTCGGGCGGGTTCCCCATACGGGGAACGGCCGCAGAATAGCCACAACCCCACCAGTACCGACAGCCATATATGATTACGTCGTGCCTTTCGTGACATTGTCCGTCTTCCGGTGCGGACGTATCGATCCGTTTTCGGGTCGTATGACATGTTCATTGTACAGGAAACGATGCGCTGATCACCGTAAATCGGTGTTTCGCGTCCCGATCCCGGGA
>CAZIRO010000132.1:0-4369 GCA_964541595.1 uncultured Acidobacteriota bacterium | reverse complement strand
ACCCGGCGTCGACCGGGCCATCCGCGCATCCGGTGCATCCCCTGGCCCATTGCCTGTCCCGATCTCAGGGGAGATGTGTTTTCACCGGACCCGTAAAGGTTTAAATTATGGGGAAACGGTCCTTTGAAAATCTGGTTGCATCCGCGCCGTGTTGCCATGCACCGACAAAATGCACGGACAAAAGGATATCCCAATGTGGCGAGAAGTGTTGATCACGCAAATGGGTCAGGAAGTCCTCCTGGCGGTCGTTGAAGATGACCGGCTGGTGGAATTGCATACGGACCTGTCTGGAGAACGCCCCCTGCTGGGAAACATTTACAAGGGAAGAGTGAAATGCATCGTCCCGGGTATGGACGCTGCATTTATCGATATCGGCGAGCGGCAGGATGGGTTTCTGTATGTCACGGATGTCCATCCGGTCATTTTTCGCTGGATGTATGAAAGTACAAACGGTGTGCCGGCCACGCGCCGGGTTGTCCGACCCCACAGGATCCACGAGGTGTTGCGGGAGGGAGACACGATTCTCGTTCAGGTCAAACGGGAAGCCATTCAACATAAGGCGCCCCGGGTGTCCACAAAAATTGCCTTAACGGGAACCTATCTGGTGTATATGCCAACGCACCGGCATGTGGGCGTGTCCTCCCGCATCGTGGATCCGGACCGTCGGAAACACCTCAAACAGCTGGGACAGCAGTGGATTCAACGTCGTGGTGGGCTGATCTTTCGCACGGCGAGTGCCTCAGTGGACGAGAACGTACTGTACCATGAATGGCAGATGTTGACGCAGCAGTGGGAGTGTATCTTGCAACGTGCGCGCGAACACCCGGCGCCGTACCTGCTCTATCGGGAACCCCCGATGTTGATGCGTTTGCTGCGGGACCTGCTGAGTCCCTATCTGCGCCGTATCTGGGTGGATCAGCCGGAGATGTACGAACAGGTGCACGCGTTTCTGATGGAACATGCGCCGGAATGGCTGCCGTTTCTCCATCTCTACCGGGATACCCGACCGTTATTCTATCGGTACGGCATTCAGAAAGAGATCCGGTGTCTGTTCCGGCCGAAAGTGTGGTTGAAATCGGGCGCATACCTGGTCATCAATCAAACAGAAGCCCTGGTGACCATCGATGTGAATACGGGGAAAAATATCGGACGAACGCATTTCCAAGAGAGTGTGCTGAGTGTCAACCTGGAAGCCGTGCGGGAAATCGTACGACAGATTCGATTACGCAATTTGAGCGGTCTGATTCTCATCGATTTCATCGACATGGAACCCCCGCAGCACTGGGAACGTTTGCGGGATGCGCTGGAACAGGAACTGCGACGTGATCGTATCCGTTCGTACATTCTGCCGCAGTCGAGCAAATCCCTGGTCCTCATGACCCGTCAGAAGACCCAGGTCTCCCTGCTGCATCAACTCGGACAGGTGTGTATGCACTGCGGTGGGGATGGGTTTCTGTACAGCCCGCGGATCATCGCGTGGGAGATTATCTGGAAACTCATGCAGATCCGCAAAGGACTCTTCCAGCGGGCAGTGGTGCGGGCGAATCCGCGCGTGATCGAGTTGTTACGAAATACATACCGGGACCAGTTGCGGGGAATCTGCCGACGTATCCGTGCGGAGATCGAACTGCGTGATCAGCCCACTCTGCAACTGGACCAGTACGATCTCACGTTTTATTGATTTTATTGCGAAGTCTCTTGATTTCTTCTTGGATCGCCTGAACCACTTCTGGATTCCAGATGCGCTTTCTTCCGCCTCTTTCCGTGATAGAAAAGACAATGAATACGCTTCCACCAAATTTTTTCTTAAACTGTTCATGGCTTTTCCGCATCCATTGTTGCCATTTATAAATTTCGGGTGTTTGATCATAGGTAATCGGTTTGATCTGAATGCCAATCACCCTGGATCCAACAGGAATGTAGAAATCTACGTTATATCGCCTGTCCCATTCGTCGGGAGCTGGAAGTAGTTGGATACCCAGAATTTGCTCCAATTGTTCATATACTGTGTGTTTTTCAGTTACATATCCTGCGTAAGTCCGGCGGATTACAACGTCAAATACATATGCAATGCAATCTTTTTCGGTAACCGATTCAACTTCTGCTTTCAATTGCTCGCTGATTTTTGCATAAAGTCGCCGTCCGATCTCTGCAAGATGGGTGCGCATGTCACTGGACAGCATCTGCCAGCCAGAGGGGACATGCTTGAACGGCACCTGTTCATAATAATACTGTTCCCATTCGTCAAGTGACTTCGGTGCACAGTACCGAATCGCTTCAGCAAGTCTGCCCACGTATTTTGGCCTGTTAAATTGCCACCGATTAAAGGTGATGTTTAATACCCATTCTTTAGCCATGACGATTTGACTCCGCCTGTAAAAATTTTTGACGATAGCGATGTGCGCAGTGGGGATCTGCATTGGCCAGTCCCATTTCGATCATTTTTCGATTTACAAATAGGCGGTTGGTCAGGTAAAGGTAGGCAGGAATCGGCTCTCCACCGGATTGGGGGGGGTGATCAAACCGAAGATGGACATGCTTTCCAAGAACAAACCGGTGTAAGTACGCAATCGCCTTTTCCTCAAGTTGAGGTGGAACAGTAATGCCCAGGAGTCTGACGATAAGCCCATTATGCATCCGGAGTGTATGCGCATCTAAGATCGCAGTCACTCGATAGGTTGCTTCCTTATCGAGACGAACCTTTTCAGGATCAATAAGAGGTCTCGCGTCTTGACAGCGGGGCATATACTCCATTGGAGGTTGAACAGGAGGCAGGGGCTTTGATCGATGGATGAAAGAAATTAAATGAGAAAAAAGCGATGGAGAAGATATACCTAATTTTTCCTTGATGACAGGTATGAAGTCGGGCTGAATTTCGTAACCAATGGCATTTCGGTGAAGTTCGAGCGCGACCTTTATGGTGGTTCCGCTTCCTGCGAATGGGTCCAGTACGGTTTCGCCAACAAAGGAAAACATACGGATAAGTCGTCGCGGCAGTTCTTCGGGAAACATCGCTTCATGCAGCACCTGGCGCTCTCCACCGAAATACCAATGACCGATGAAGTAGTGCTTCCATTCATCACGTGTCAATTTGCTTGCTTCTTTCACACTCAAGGGGACCCGGGGAGACTTACCGGGTTTTTTGAACAGGAGGACGAATTCATAATCCAATTCTACAATTCCATTGGGTGGATAAGGAAAGGAACCCATGACGACAGCGCCACCTGTTGTACGCATTGTCGTACGTTTCTGCCAGATGATGGCACCCATATAATCAAAGCCAATGGTTTCGCATTGGGCAATGATCTCTGCGTGCAGTGGAATCACTTTATATCGACCATAGAGAATTGCGCGTGCGAATTGATCGCCAATATTGATACATAATCGACGTCCGGGCTTGAGGACGCGCCAGCACTCATTCCAAACACGACTTAAATCCTGTAAATATTCATGCAAACTCTGTCCATAGCCGATCTGTCCAGATATACCGTAGTCTTTGATATGCCAGTACGGGGGGGAAGTCACGATCAGATGGACACTGTGATCTGCCAACTCTGCCATATTCCGGCTATCGCCGATGATGATCTTTGCGGAAACTGCCTTTTGCATATCTTCTCCCTGCCTTTACCAGGTGATTCAATTATACGTATACACGGAGTGATAGTGGAACAGCTCTGGTTTTCATAGATCAGCGATACTTTCGAACGCAGGGACCATTGGAGGGGGGAATCCGGGCATCGGATCCCCCCGACGGAGGATTTACAGGTTGCGGGCATTCAGGAAGTTTTCATCGTGCGGATGACCGCTCGTGTTGCTGAACGTATCCGTACTTTCGGCCGCATTGAGAAGTGCAGCGCGTGTGTTCGCAAACGCCTGACCGCTGTTCGGCTGCGGGTGACTCTTGAGGTACAGTGCGGCTGCACCGGCAACATGCGGCGTGGCCATGGAGGTGCCGCTCATCGTTGTCGTGCCGCCGCCCAGGGCTGTGGACAGGATGGACACTCCCGGTGCTGCGATAGCCACGGGGGCACTGAGTGTCAGGGTCCATGTGGCCGGATTGTCTCCCCAGTTGGACCAGGATGGCCAGTCGTCATCCGGCGTGGTTGCAGACACGGTGATCACCGCATCGTCGTATGCTGCCGGTACGACAGTTTCCGCATCCGCCCCTTCGTTTCCGGCAGCAACGGCAAAAACAACACCTGCGTTCTTGGCATTGCAGATTGCTTCGTGCAGTGCATCCGTGCCGGTGTAACCAGAATCCGTACAGGTGCCCGTTTTCGAGCCAGAACCACCCAGACTCATATTCGCCACTGTGGCCACCCCGTACTCCTGCGTTTTGGTGGCCACCCAGTCGACTCCGGCGATCACC
>CAZIRO010000131.1:0-8068 GCA_964541595.1 uncultured Acidobacteriota bacterium | reverse complement strand
ACGGGAACTCACGCAGCAGTGCGTCCAACGGCGTGGAGAGGTCAATCTGAAAAAACCGACGGGTCACATGGAGCAGCGCCTTCAAAACCGCCCAGTAGTATGCCAGCGGATGCGTGGGCACCCGGGCGCCTTCGGGTGTGACCCGCACCGGAAGGAACGCAGGCGCGGGTACATCTTCCAGGCAGTGCAATCGCAACAAAAAGTCGCCGTCCGCAACGGACAGGACGTCTCCGGGATCTATCGGAACGATCTGGTCGACCTCACCCAATCGCTGCAGTATGATTTCAAATACATCCTGTGTCATCGGGGTGTGGAGCGCCTGACAGTAACTCAGCCAATCCGGAAATATTCCCACGACCACGACATGCTCCTCCTCGATGGCGGACAGCATGACGTATCCGAAATACGTAGTGTCGATCTCGATCGCAACGGGCAGCGCGGGTGTCAGCAACTCCCAAGGACGCAGCCGGAGGAACCGTTTTGCCGTCCGGAAATATCCCTGCACGACTTCTTCCGATTCTCGCCGGAAGTAGTCCTCCGTGAACTCCTCTTTCTGTTGAAAGAAGGTCTCCAGCGGACGCAGGTTGGCGCGTACGATACTCACGCCGTACGGTCGCAGGACGGCGCGCAGGTCCTCCAGCGGTATCTGCGGACTCACACGCAACACCACCGGGCGACCGGGTGTATACGGCACCATGGGATCCACTGCAGCCCGGAGCACCAGATTCCGATACGATTCGGGGGTCAGGTCGGAGAAGTATGCGAACCCCGCACTGCGAACCTCGCGGTTCTCACCGATGATGTATATCCCGTATCCCAAGCGTGCGTAAGGATCCTCCTCCGATTCCACGGTCCACTCCATCGGGACGACCACGAGCGACCAATCTCCCGCCGGGGGGAGCCGACGAAACTCTTCTGGAGTTATGTCCGGCGCCTGTCGAAGATCGTACATCGATGTAGAAAGCGCGCGTCGAAACACGTCCTGCCATTCGGGAATGATCCGTTGCCATTCGAGAAACACACCCTCATCCAGGTATGTTGCAACGGCCAGCGTACACCCGTTGACCTCCACGCGATCCATCCGGTCCAGGACATCCGCATGTTCCGGCTGCATGATCGCCAGCAGGTGATCGATATCGACATACAGTGTGCGACATTTCCGGCATTCCTGCCCGTCGCACCGGACGGTCAGCGGTGGCTGCACATTGCCGTAGTGTAGCGTGGCGGTCGACACGACATGCAGATCTCGCCTGCAGCGCGGGCACTGTCGCACGGGACTGCCCAGCACCCAGACGAGCCGTTTCCATTTTGATCGATCACGCATGGTTCCACACCTCAACCGAGACGGAACACACCGTCACGTAAATGATACATGGTTTCCAGCACTTTGCGATGCGCGCGCGGGATCGGAAATCGCGCGAGTTCCGATCGGTGCACCCATTGCCAGGTATCCGTATCCGGCACTTCCGGGATGTCCCATTGGTCCATCGGCTCGGCCGCAATCCAGCGCACATACACGGGGTCCATGATCCAGACACGGTGCGTGAACGCATGTCGGATCTGCGGCAGGCGAACCAGGCTCCGGTCCGGCAGATCACGCAGGAGCGGACATTGCGCGCGCAGCGCTCTGACGGATCTCCCGGCAGAGGCGGGCCACATGGGCAACAGCCACATATGCTGAAGCAGTCCCGCGTGCCGACGTCCGAGCAGCCATCGGTCATCGGATTCGATGCCAAGGACCCACCAGTGTTCAACGCGTTGCGGGGTTCGTTTTCGGGAAACCGGAACCCGTTCCGGCGTACCGGTAGCGTATGCCCGACAGAATACACGTACCGGACACGCAGCACAGTCCGGTTGCCGGGGGGTGCATATGGTCGCACCGAGTTCCATCATCGCCTGATTGAAATCCCCGGGACGGGACGGATCAACGAGCGTGTCCGCCCATGCCTGGAGCTGACCGGGACGGGGATCGCGTGCACTGGTGAGACGCGTCAGGACGCGTCGGACATTCCCGTCGACGACCCCGACGGGGACGGCAAACGCCATACTGACAATCGCACGGGCCATGTAAGGTCCCACACCGGGCAGCATCTGCCAGTCGGCCACCGTGCGAGGCCACTCGACTGGACCATTGCACACGATCTTCCGCGCCGCTGCATGCAGATGCACGGCCCGGCGGTAATACCCCAACCCCTGCCAGTAACGCAGCACCTCGTCCAGGGAAGCACGTGCAAGTGTTTCCACCGTCGGAAACCGGCGAATGAATCGGGGGTAATACGTGCACACGGTGTCCACCCGCGTCTGCTGCAACATGACCTCGGCCACCCAGATCCGATACGGATCGGCGTAACGCCGCCAGGGCAGGTCACGACGGTAACGGTCAAACCATGCGAGCAGGCGGGCACGAAACGATCGGACATCCGGTAGCGACACGGTCTCACCCCGTCGATTGCGGAGGATTCACCTGCGGACGCCAGGAATACCCCCAGCCGCGGATGGTTACCAGCCAGTGCGCATACGGTCCGAGTTTCTGACGAATGTGACGAATATGAACGTCGATCACCCGGACGTTTTCCGTTTGCACACGTCCGTTCAGCACCAACCGTGCATGAATCGCATGGCGATCGAACACCCGTCCCGGATGCTCCGCCAGCAGTGCAAACACCGCATACTCCACGGGGGTCATCCGGAGCGGGCGCCCCCGGAGGGACACCTGACAGCGTTCCGGATCCCATTCGAGATCCCCCCATCGATGACGTCCGGTCGTCTCCGACAGGACCGGACGTATCCGACGCAACAGCGCTTCAATGCGTGCCCGGAGTTCACGCGTTCGGTACGGTTTGATCACGTAATCGTCCGCGCCGAGCCGAAAACTGCGAACGACATCGTGTTCCATACCGCGCGCTGTCAGCATGAGTACGGGCAGGGCCCGCAGATCCGGATGTTCACGGATCGCCCGCAGCAGATCGTTGCCGTCCCACATTCCCGGAAGCATGATGTCAATGATCACGAGATCCACCCTGGAACCATCCGCCGCCGTCAATACCGTCCAGGCGCGTTCTGCGTCTTCCACGGCGATCACGCGATATCCCCACCCCTCGAGTTGCATGCGCAGAAGTGTGCGCACATCCGTTTCGTCCTCAACGATAAGTACCGTACGGGGAGCATCGTGCGACAACGCAGTACGTTCCATGGGCCTCATTCCTGACAGTCCGCACAGAAACCGAAAAGGAACATCGTGTGGGTAACCGCATGGAATCGATATCGGCGACAGATCTCCTCCTGCCGACGTTCGATGTCCGGATGCACGAATTCGATCATGGTACCGCAACGAATACACACCATATGGTCATGATGATGCCGATTTTCCATCAACTCATAGAGAAACGTGTTCTGATCCAGACAATGGCGCTTGACGATTCCGCGTTGAATGAGTTGTTCCATCGCCCGGTAGACGGTCGAGCGGGAAATGCGGATTTTGCGGCGCCGCAGCACGGTGAGAATATCTTCCGGTGAAAAATGGCGGGGACACGCGCGTATGGCTTCGAGAACATGAACCTGTGTATCCGTCAGGTGCGTCTCACGCGTCCATCTGGGGACCATGACCGGAACTCTTGTTTGTCGAGGGCGGAGTAATCACGATCGGTCGATCGCAGGGCAACGATTTCACCTTGGCCGCCGCGCGATCGCCCCGATCGCCCACGGGATCGATCTCCAGAATGCGGAAATACAGTCGTTTGGCTTCACAGTAATCCCTGGTTTCCTCATACAGCGACGCGAGTTGTTCCAGGGCTTCCAGATTCTGTGGCCATTTCTTGACCACAATGCGGTACTGTGCGATCGCGTCAGGAACCATATTCAACTGTCGCAGTATCTGTGCGAACAGCAACCGGGGGGCGAGTTCGTCCGGCGCGAGGTCAACGGCTTTACGTGCAGTAAACAACGCTTTCGTCCACCGCTGTTCACGTACGTATAGTTTGGTCAGATTGAAATACACGGCTGCTGGCGGGAAATCCGGGACTTTCAGGAGTTCGATAAACACGCGTTCCGCCTCCTGATACATGCCCTTTTCGGTATATGCGACGCCAAGACCGTTCCGTGCGGGATGATAGAGGGGTTCCAGCGCCAGCGCTTTTTGAAACTGCTGAATCGCCATATCGTACTGCCGTAAACACAGGTAACCCATCCCGAGATACGTGTACAGCTCCGCCACCTGATATGGTGCAATCCCCGGTTGTTTCTCCACCTCCGGAATAACCTCATAGTAGAGAGCCACCGCACGATCGCACTGACCGCGGTTCAGGTATTCACTCGCCTGCGCCATTTTTGCCAGCGGGTTGTCCGGCACCGTGGGCGGAATCACGGCGTTTCGCTGGCTGCTGCACGACCAGATCCCGACCCATACCCAGAAAAGCATGCCGACGCGCCACCAGCGGCTCACGGGCGCCCACCACCTCCGGGTGTGCATATGCATGACCGTGCGTGTTTTGTGTTGCGCCTGCAAAACCATTATAATTTCTATTCCGTACCGGACCGTAGACCCCTTCGGACGAGGCCCGGGTATGACCCATTTTGACAAGTTTGACATCGAAACGCAAGGCGACACCGTCACCCTTGAAGCCCAGTGGCGCGTACCCTTTTCCGCCGATCAGGTGTTTACGGTACTGATCGACTTCCCGGCGATGGTCGAATGGATGCCGGACCTGCAGGAATCGCGCGTATTGGACCAGCACGTATCCACCCTGCGGGTCCAGCAGATCGGACGCCTGCTCGGTATTCCCCTGGGTACGGAACTGGAGGTGGGCATCACGCCTGGTCAGTCCGTGCGTTTTCGTCAGATCCAGGGGAGTTTCGATCGGTTTGAAGGCATCTGGGAAGTCGTTCCGGAAGACGGTCAGACCCGAATCCGCTACCGTTTACAAGTCGCCCATCCGCTGATCCGGCTGGCACGATGGTTGCGACCGTACGTTGAAGCGAAAATCATCGATCAGATCGAAGGCCTGAACCAGTACCTGCACCGGGTGTACGCATCCACACGCGTGGCGGATGCATCGTCATAACGATGTTCCGGTCACCGGATGCGACGCGAGATGACGGGCAATCCATGTGCGCAACCGGTCGGCGAGCGCTGCACGGTTGGCGCGGGTGAGGGTCCAGAATTCGGGATGCCATTTGCGGAAAAACGGCCGGTACACCGGGAGTATACGTACCGGTGCGGTGCATACGGCCACCGCATGTGTGAGATCCAGCGTGTGCAGCCACGTGATAAACTCCGCAGAAAAGCGTTCCATCTTGCCCAGTTCATCGATCACCCACAGGGCGGGCGGGGGTGATGTACCGGCCGTCGCCGCGCGGACCCACGTGTCCAGGCCGTCCGTACGTACACCGTATTTTCCCACCCGATATGGTGCATCCGCCCAGTCCACACGCGCCAGAGGGTATTCGCGACCGGAACGCCAGTCAATGAGATCGAACCCGACGCGCCGACCGGTGGAATCGCGGCGTTCGACGGTATAAAACCCCGCCGATCGCGCCGGAGGCACCCATTCCCGAATACGCCGGATGAGCGTCGTTTTCCCCACTCCCGGGAAACCCCGAATGACCAGAATGGGCACGCAAGCCGTCCGTTGCACAAAAGTTGTCAGTGGTCAACTTTCACACACTTCCCGAAGCCTCGCTGACCGTCGGCCCCGCTCATGCATTGTCCCGTGCTTCCGCATGCATCATCTGCTCCCGAACGCGCCGGGTGGCCGTCACGATCGCACGCATCTTCGCAATCGCCTCTTTCACCGTACGGGTTTTGAGGCCGCAGTCCGGATCGATCCAGACCTGTTCCGGATGCAGGACGGTCAGTACATCCCGAATCCGTTGTTCCACAACGTCCACGTCCTCAATGCGATGCGAGTGCACGTCCACGACACCCACACTGATGTCTTTGGTATACCGATGACGACGAAACCGTTCCAACATGTCGAAACCGCTGTTGCTCATCTCGAGATCGAAATTGTCCACCGGGCTCTGCAACATGTCCGGATAGATGGCATCGAAATCCCCGTAACACATGTGTGTGATGTAGTACGCCCGGTCGCGCACACCGTCGAGCACGACTTCCATGGCTTCGATCATGATCTGCAACTCGTCCGGACGTACGGAAGTGGCCGGTTCGTCGATCTGGATGATGCGTGCGCCGGCTTCGATCAATGCCTCGACCTCACGGTGGACCACACGGGCCAGCGCCATGGTCGCCGATTTTCGATCCGTATAGTACTCGTTAAACGACCAGTCCATCAGAGTATACGGACCGGTGAGCATACCCTTGACCGGACGATCCGTGAGCGACTGCGCGAATTTCCACCACCGTACGGTCATCGGTCCCGGCCATGCCACCGGACCGACGATAATGGGTTTATGGTAATACCGATTGCCGTATGATCGCACCAGACCACCGATCTCGAAACCGGGCATCCGTTCGGCAAAAAATGCCACCATGTCGCCCCGGTACATCTCACCGTCCACAACGACGTCCACCCCGAGTTCTTCCTGTGTCCGGATCCAGAACTCTGTGGCCCGTTTTTCGAGGTCCTCGAGTTCTGTTCGCGTGATCTGTCCCCGTCGATACCGGTTCCGCGCCTCGATGAGTTCCGGCGGTTTCGGATAACTTCCAACGGCAGTCGTGGGGAGCATGGGAAGGTGCAGACCAAGTTGTCGAAGTTTGTTCCGGTTCATGTCTCCTCTCCTTGCCACAGGCGAGCCACCCGGGCCACCCGTTCGATTTTGGCATATGCCCGATCGCGGGGAAGCAATTCGATCCCGCAGGACGTGGTCAGGTGGTGTTCCGTATCCGCAAGGTGCGGTACCAGCGAGTCGAGTTGCCGACGAACGGCGTCCGGATCCTCGAGTTTTGTATTCCGACCGTCGAACAGCCCGAGACCCAGTGCCTTGGGGACCGTTCCGGTCGCACAGATGACGTCCATCAACTGCGGACTGTAGGTGAAATCCACCACGAGCATATCGACCGGCCAGGACAGCAACTGTTCCCAGAGCGGTACCACATTGCCCCAGTACAGTGCGAGCGCCAGCCGCGCGTGTCCCCGGCGGTCGGCAAGGACCGCGAGCGCATCGCGTACGATACCGGCATCCCCGGGAAACCGCAGCAATGCGGGTTCTTCGATCTGAATCCACCGGGCCCCGGCGGACTGCAAACGCTCGATCTCCCGGCTCCAGGCGATCGCATAATCCTCCGTCAGCCGCTCGATCCGCCCCGTATATACGGTCGTTTCTACAATGGAATAGCGTGCCATCGTGTACGGGCCGGTCAGGACCACTTTGACCGGCAGGGAGGTCAACGATTGCGCGTAAGCAAAATCCCGCAACAGGATCGGTTCCACCCACTGGATCGGTCCGCGTACCACGGGTTGGCGGAAATAGAAGTTCGTATCGAAATACCGGAGCAAACCGTCGATTTCCACACTCCGCAGTTTCCGTGCCAGATAAGAAAACGGGCAGTACCAGCGGATCATCCCATCGCTGACCACCCGTAAACCGGCGCGCCCCTGCTCGTCGATCACATCGCGGACGACTTCATCCTCCACCTGACGGAGTTCCGCATCGCTGATCTCCTGTCGCTCCCACCGGTGGATCGCCCTGCGCAGTTTCTGGGCGTCCGGCGTATCACCGACACGCGGATAATTGCTGTGAATTGCCGGAACGATCTGCACGGTCCACCGCCTGTGTCCGGAACCACCCGTGGATCGTGGATCCGGGACCGGGCTATTTGTCATGCGCCCTTTTTCGCAGGGTTCCGTACTCCCGGCCGGCGCATTTTACGGAACCCGTTCCGGCCTCGCGCATCCGCGCGTCCATGGCCGGAAACAGTGCACTCATTATAACGATTTCCGTTCGGATGTCGAGATACCCATTTCTGGGATCGGGACAGGCAATGGGACAGGGGTGCGCCGGATGCGCGGATGGACCGGTGGACGCCAGGTCTCGGGTCCCAGGTGTCAGGTGTCCGGTCTTCTATGTTAAACGTGGGTCAGATGTTAGGGGTTATGGGTGTAAAATGGAT
>CAZIRO010000130.1:0-8097 GCA_964541595.1 uncultured Acidobacteriota bacterium | reverse complement strand
AACCTATCTGTGCGCATCCGCGTCCATCCGGGTCCCATCCCCTCAACCTCCGGGCACCTTTTTCGTCACTGTCCCTCGCACGTTTCTGCTGGCACGTGACCCCACCCTGCCGGACAGAGCCACGTTACTTCTCACCTGAGCCCGCAGACTGCAGAAGCGCGAGTGCCCACCGGCCGTTGTCCAGTACATCGATCGAGAAGTTGTCCCAGAAGACGCACGATCCGACGGCGAGGATACGTCCCCTGCCCAGCGACCGTTCGGCCGCAAGACAGATCGAATCCTGGAGCGACGCCGTAGAACGCGCTGTGGATTCCGCCTGCACCACCGGCACGACGTCTGCATGCAGGATCTCAACGGAACACGGACAGGCCAGCATCAAATGCGTAACCCCTGAAGCGTACCGGTACACACGTGTGGTCACCACCATATAGGGATCGCCCTCGTAGTTGGATGCCGGATCGGTCACTGCGTCGTAGCGAAATCGAATCCCGGCCGGTGCCAGAAGCACGTTCAGAATTTCGGCCACATGGTCTTCATTGAGGTAATATGCCAGTGCCAGCACCACGCCGCCCTGTTCCACATATGTCAGCAGCCGATCCCGTTCCGCCGGGGTAAACGGCCGTTCCGGATAGTTGAAGACGATGCCATCGTATCCGAACAGATCGTCAAACCGTTCGACCGGAACACATGGAATCCCATGGTCTGTCAACAAACGTTGCAAACGCCAGAAATAGTAATGGTCCGCGATCGTGAACTCCTGATGGGATATACTCCATGCCCACCGTCCCATGGCCACCCCCCACTTTTGGCATCGAATTTGTATATTCCATTTGAACAGTCCTGGTCAAATCAGGAGAATGGGCCATGCAGGGTACACGCCGGTTTCGATGGGCGATCGGCTGGATCGCGTGTTGCATCGGCTCCGTATGGATGGTCAGCACAACGGCGACCGTGACGGCCATGCCGCAACGTCATCGGGCCGGGACGCATGTATCTCGCATCGCACACGGAACGACGGCATCCCGTGGCGTATGGTTTGCCCGAACGCGTACGCATACGCGATCGCGTGTCCACGTTCGTCCGGTACGCCGTTCCCACACGACCGCACGCACATCCGTCATCCCTCGCAGCCGCCACCGTTCTTCCCACACTGTCGGCGGATTCCGCACCACCCACAGGTGGTACCGGGGGCGCCGACCGATCCCCCCGCTGGATCCGCACCGGTTGCCGTACTACTACTGGCGCTATGCGGTCACATACGTCCCCTGGACCTACTGGTTCGTGTACCGGTACCACGTATTGCTCGCACCGTTCTATCCGGCCTACTTCCTGTACGGATTTTGTGCGACACCCTGGTGGGACTGGTACTGGTGGGACTGGTATCGGTTCCGGTACGGGTGGTATCGATATCGATGGGACGACCGCGATGTACGTCGTGAACGGTACCGTGCAACCGCGTATGGCGAAATCTGGCTGAACATCTCACCGGACGACGCGGTCGTATACGTGGACGGCGCTTTCTGGGGACGCGCGGGCGACATCAACGGCTGGTGGAAGAGCCGCCGGATTCCCGCCGGCACCCATACCGTTCGGGTGGAACACCCGGAGTACGGCGTGGTGGAACGTACGGTCAAAGTGGCACCCGGTCGGGATACCGAAGTGGCCATCGATCTGGAGGACCTGGCGCGCAGGGGTGCCATACGTCCCGATGCCCCGTCCGTTCAGCCGGAAACGGACCTCCATGATAACGCACACACGGCGACCTCCCCGGATGAACGCGCGGTATCTCGAACGGCGATCCTCCGGGTGCGGACGGACATTCCCGATCCGATGTTCTTCATCGACGGCCATGCTGTGGCTGCCGCATACGATCCGGCGACGGACGCCTGGGTCCTGGAAATCCCGTGGGGGACCCACACGCTGGAAATCCGGTCCGAAGGACACGTTCCACGCGTGCGTCCGGTACGCGTGACCGAACCCGAACTAACCGTGGAGATCACACGTGCGGGGGATATCCACGGCCGTTGATATCCATTGAACACCCAGGTGTGATGGGTGACGGAGCGCGATCATGAGTATCCGCAATGGGATACGCTGTCCGTTTCAAATGGGACAGGTGTCCTCGAATAAGGACACCCCGGGACGGACGATACGGTTTATTCCGGGTGGGATCGTCTGGATCTGGATCCTGCTCCTGACCGCGTCCGTATGGGCACAGACGGGAACCGACGACCGTGCGGACGTGCGGACGCGGGTACTGCGTATCCAGTATCTGGACGGTACGGCCACGATTCAACGCGTATACGGCGAGGCACATTCGGCGACCGTCAACGATGTCCTCACGGAAGGCGACGTCCTCGTGACGGAATCCGGTCGGGTGGAACTCTCGCTGGGGAACGGAACGTTCATCCGTGTGGACCGATACACCACCCTCGAAGTCAGCGCACTTCAGGGTACGACACTGAACGAAGCGGACGTCCTGCTGCAACTCCGCGTCGGCGCGATCTATCTGGATACTCAGGGCACCCGCCGATTGAATGCCCGGGTGCAGCTGCGGGTGGATACGCCGGACGTTTCGGTCTGGATCGATGAACCCGCACTGGTGCGAGTGGACGCCAGTCCGGAGAACGGGACTTACGTCCGTGTCCAGTCGGGTGCCGCCACACTGCTGCACGATCGGGGGGAACTGCGGATCTCCGCAGGACAGGCCGTACTGGGGGTCCGTCCGGAAGAACTTCCCGTACCACAGGTCGTGCATACGTTCAGCGGAGACAGTTTCGACGAATGGAATACGGAACGGCGGCGCGCATGGACCGGGATGGGCATCGAAGACTACCTGCCGGAAGACCTCTACTTTGAAGGTCGTGAACTGGAAGCATACGGACGGTGGGAACGCCATGCGCAATTCGGTTACGTATGGATTCCGCCGATTCATGCACCGTGGTTCCCGTACACATACGGACACTGGGTCTGGGTCAACGGCTGGTTCTGGGTGCCGTATGAACCCTGGGGATGGGTCACCCATCATTACGGATGGTGGTATTTTGACGTCCATCTCGGGTGGATCTGGATTCCGCGGCCGGTGTTCCGCTATGCGTGGGTCACCTGGTACCACCACGGGCCATACGTCGGCTGGTGTCCGCTGACGATCGGGTATCGGCCACTGACGTTTGTGAACGTCCATTTTGACGTGTACACGTTTTTCCCGATCACGTACTGGGACCCGGTCGGACGTCCCTGGATCTTTGTTCACGAATCGGCACTGCTCCACCGTCCGGTCCATCGATATCGCCTGACGCGCACGCACTGGTCCCATGCGGACATCCGTATTCGGACACCCAGCACCCACCTGCCCCCGCCCTGGCGGCTGGACCATGTACGTACCCGGGTGTCCGTACCACCGGGATGGCGGATTGAAGGCGATCGCCTGGTTCGCGCACAGCCGATATCCCGCATCGAGCGTACCCGTACCGTGACCGCGACAACCGCATACCGTGCTCGGCAACGTACTGCCCGCCCATCGGATGGTGCCGTCGAACGGATCCGGCCGCGCACACGTCCCGCACCGGTGTACCGCACGCTGCCCCGGCCGTCCCGGGACGGTATGCGCATGCGCGAGACGCCGTCCGAACGCGTGCACCGCCAGAATATGGGCACGATCGGGCGGGCCACGCGCAGGCATCCCCCGCCGCAATACCGTGCATCGGATGGACGTACACGCGCGCCGTCCGACACGTGGAACCGTTCCCGCGACCGGTGGGTCCGTCCGCAACCGGCAGAACGGGAGCCGGGGATCCGGCGGGATGTTCCCGATCGTCCCGATCGATCGATCCGAACGAGAGAACACGCGGATCGCCTGTGGGAACGTCCGGCGGACCGGAACGTGCGTCGTTCGGAACCCCGTTTCCGAGAACAGATACGAGAACGGAGCCGGGATCCCGTATACTGGCTGATGGAAGGACTCCGACGCTGGACTCGACCGACGCGAGAATGGACACGTCCCCGACAGACTTCACCGCGGCCGGAGTACCGTACGCAGTCACGTTCGGCATACCGTTCACATAGCCGAGCGTCCGTGCGGTCCCGATCGCATCACCGATCGATTCCCCGATCACATCGATCGACCCACCGGACCAGCCCCCGGACCCGACCGTAGCGTCCATGTGCGAAGGAGCGGCGATCTTGTTGCCCGATAGCGTGTACTGGATCTGTCAGGTGATCATCCCGGTGATCCTCTGCGGCGGGGGACTCTGGGCGATCCGGCAATACCGTACTGCGGTCCAAACGTGGCCCGCACGCGCCCGCCGCCGTTTGCGTCTGGGCGCGGCCCTGTGGGTGACCGGACTCTGGTTCGCGTTCTGGACGGCGCGCATTCAGTGGTGGCCCGTATCTCCGGTCACCGCACTGCACGGTATCGGCGGCGCGCTCTTCATGCTGCTGGTTGTTCTGATCCTTGCTGTGCACGATCTATGGGTCAGTCTACACGAACTGCAAACGGATATCGCACGTGTTCTGGATGCGCACCCTTCCGCATCTATGCGGGATCCTTCGCGCCGATCGGCAACTTGCGCAGGTGATCGATCAGATCGTCACAGTCTTTGAACCGGTCGGCCTTATCCTTCGCGATCATTCGCATGACCAGATCGTTGATCTCCGGGGGAATATTCGGGACCCAGCGGGTCAACGGTGGGGGCATTTCGGTCAGTTGTTTCATCAGCACGGTATCCGCACGCTCGGCGGCGAACGGTTCGACACCGGTCAGCATAAAATAAAACACCAACCCTAAAGAATAGATATCCGATCTGGGGTCGATGGGCTCGCCGCGGATCTGTTCCGGTGACATGTATTTGGGGGTTCCGAGCGCGTATCCCTGGGTGATATCGTCGCTGTCCACCACGCGGGCGATACCGAAATCGAGGATTTTCACCTGCCCGGTACGGGTGATCATGATATTTTGCGGTTTCAGATCCCGATGGACGATCCCCTGTGCATGTGCTGCACGCAGGGCATCGGCGATCTGGAATGCGATCTTCCACCAGATATTCGGCGGGATACGGCGTGCCCGACGCACGATGAGGTGCAATGGTGTCCCCTCGACGTACTCCATCGTAATGTAATGGGCACCCCGGTATCGTCCGAGTTCAAACGTACGCACGATATTCGGATGCGTGATCCGCCGTGTCAATTTGATTTCGCGCATCAATCGTCGCAATGCCTGTGGATGGGTGATCGCCTCGCCGTGCAGAACTTTCAGTGCGACCTTCTCGTTCAGTAACCGGTCTTCCGCAAGGAACACTTTGCCCATGCCGCCCTGACCGAGCGGTCGAATGATGGCGTACCGGTCGTCGATCAGCGCGCCGGGATAGAAGTCCACGGTAGCCAGCGCCTCCACGATCATCTGCATGGACTGCGGACGGGATTCGACATCAGCGGACAGGCAGTCCTGGAGCAGTTTCTGCACACTCTGCGGAACCTGAACGGGGACGGTGGTCTCCTGTATGGCATCACGATCCACCGGCTGACCGGTGAGCATCCGATAGAGCAATGCACCGAACGCATAGGCATCACTCAAACGGTCGGGCGGATGGTCGGTACGGCATTCCGGCGCCGAATACGGGGAATCCGGATCCGGTCCGTACACGACGATATCCCAGGGCACGAGTTTGATGCCACCGTCATGCGTCACGATGACGTGTTGTGGGGTGAGCATGCCCAGGTACAACCGCTGGCGGTGACAGGCGTGAAGCGCCTGTGCGATCTGTGTGGCCACTTCCTGTACCTCGGCAAACGACGGTGGCGCATCGAGCCACTGTGCCAGAGGCTGGCCCTCCACGTAATCCATCCGTACGGTCACATGTTCCTGTACATATGCGATATCGACGATACCGGCGAGATACCGATGCCGGAAATGCAGATACGCCCGCAACCGGCGTTGCACTTCCGGCCACATTCGTGCATCCAGCCGCATGTGCTGCACCAGCACTGGCACCTGACGATCGGTGTCGAATCCCTTGAACAGCCGCATCCGGGACGTTTCCACAAGTAACGTACGCACGCGGCCGCCGGACTGGGCTACCTGGGCAAAGCGTTGCGTTTCCTCGTACTGGATCTGCAACGTCTGCAGACGCGCGCGGGCATCCGCGTACTGAAGATCCACGGCTGTGACCATTTCATATGCGCGCATGGCAGGTTCGATCTCCTGCAGAGCCTCGTGGGCCCGGCCTTTCAGATAAAAGAATTCCAGCGTGTCCCGTTCCGGTTCGATCCCTTCGAGGACCTCTTCCAGCTTTCGCAGGGCAAGCCGCGCTTCGCCGCTTTCGATCCAGATACGACACAGCAATGCGGTGGCTGCGAAAAAGTCAGGGGAATAGCGGTCGACACGTTGCAGTGCCTGTACGGCGTCCTCCCGACGGCCAAGATGGTGATACAGAATGCGTCCCGCATGGTAAAAGTTCTGGGCTTTCATGTAGTGCACGTACGCCTGTGAATACTGTCCGGCACGTTCAAAATAGGTCGCCGCCTGCATGTAGTGGCCCATCCTGGCATATACGGCAGCCGCTTTCGACCACGCTTCAGCCTGTTCATACAGTTCGACCGCATGTTCGAGTTCCAGCGCCCGTTCGTACAAAAACGCAGCCTTTTCGATCTCCCCGAGCCGTTCAAACGCCTCGGCCGCCTTGAGTGGTTGATTGGCGCCGAGATAGTACCGCGCCGCCTCGGTGTACTCCCCCAGTTCCATATAGACATCCCCGCAGAGTTCCATCTGTTCCGCGCGCACTTCCGGATGTGTTTCGATGATCGTTCGGGCACGCGCGTAGTCCCCGAGGTGCACGAGCATCTGCAAGACCTTGCCCATATCCCCGGCACGCTCGTACGCCTGCAAAGCCTGCGTGTATTCCCGGACGCGTTCAAACAGTTCCCCGGCGCGTCGCCAGTCCTGCAGATGAAACCGGGCAACCGCACCGATCTTGCACATGATCTGATATGTACGCTGCCATTCAGCAATAAACTCGCGTTCCGACCGTTCCGCTTCCAGTTGCGCAAGCGCTGCATCAGCCGCGCGGGCCGCGTCTTCCCAGGCCTGTGCCTTATAAAAGTAGCGGGCCGCTTCTCCGTATTGACGGATCCGTTCGGCATATCGACCGGCCTGCTCGAACGCACCGAGTTGCACGGCGAGTTCTTTCGCACGACCGTAGTCTTCCGCCTTTTCGAACATGCGACGTGCGCGATCCAGTTCCCCGGCTTTCAGATAGGCTTCCGCTGCCTCCCGGTACCGATGCGCACGTTCCCAATACTGGGCGGCCTTACCGGGCAACCCCTGTTCCTCGCATAGCATTGCCGCTTCCGCATAGAGCCGCCCCTGCAGGTAGGCATCCAGGGCCGCGTCGAAGTCTCCAAGCAGACGAAACAGATCCCCGGCGGTGCGAAAATCGCCCTTACGCAGGGCACGGCGGGCTTCCGATTTCGGATCATCGCGTTTGAAGAACAGAAACATCTGTCATACTCGACTTCAATACATTTCACTGTATTCCATCGATTCAACCCACGCGGGTCCGCTACCCATTCGCCGACCGGTCAATAGACACCGATCTCGAAATGCGCTATACTACCGCGATGTTCAACTCATTGTACCGGTTCGGGGTACAGAGATGCAAATCTCGTCCGAATTGCTGGCACAACTGGTCACCCGACTGGACGACGCATCCGCCCGGGTGGCCGTGATGGGACTCGGTTATGTGGGGCTCCCCCTGGTGGAGGCGCTTGTTGATAGCGGTTTTTCCGTGATCGGACTCGATGTCGACCCGCAAAAGTTAGCATCGATTCGTACCGGTGAGATCGAGGATTACGGTATTCGGATCGAAACGCTGCACCGTGCACTCCGCAACGAACAACTGACGTTGACGACGGACGATGCCGCACTCCGGCATGCGGACGTGGTCATCATCTGTGTGCCCACACCGTTGAGCAAGACCCGCGATCCCGACCTCTCTTACATCGTGGAAGCCACCCGCACGGTGGGGACACATCTGCACCCGGGCATGCTGGTCATTCTGGAGAGCACGACGTTTCCGGGAACCACACGTGAAATCGTGTGGC
>CAZIRO010000129.1:2855-8102 GCA_964541595.1 uncultured Acidobacteriota bacterium | reverse complement strand
TGGGCGGGGGATAGCGCATGACCGCATGGGGACCCACGGTGTCCCATGGCCTGTCTCGATTTCAGCAGAGAGTGACGACAGAAAAAGCGGTCATCCTGAAGACCCCGGTGCAGTGCACGGCTCAGAGTCCGAAATCGAAATGCCTCTTTGCGTCACTTCTCCCTTCACTTCGCGTCACTCCTGCCATCGTCACCCCGATACACTACAGACCGCGCGTGTCCGATCAGACCCTCGATCTCGGCCAGGCGAACGGCGGGATCCGTCAGGACGGACAGACCCTGCGGTGTGACTTCCAGAACCGTCTGGACTTTCAAAAAATCGAAAACGCTGAGCCCGCCGCGAAACCGCGCACAACCTCCGGTCGGCAGGGTGTGATTCAACCCACTGCTGTAGTCTCCGAACGCTGTGGCCGACAGCGGTCCGACGAAGAGCGTCCCATAATGGTGCAGTTGCGAAATCAGCCGATCCGGATCGGCCACCATGACTTCCAGATGTTCCGGTGCCATCGCGTTTGCACAGTCCGCCGCATCGTCCAGTGTACGGACCCGAACCTGGATTCCGTGGCGCTCCAGCGATGTCCGCGCGACCGTTGCGGTCGGCAGATCCGCGAGCTGTCGCACGATCTCCGTCTGCAACGCGTCCAGCCAGGCTTCGGACGTGGCGACGACCACGGGAACGGCGTCCGTATCGTGTTCCGCCTGCGCGATGAGATCGGCCGCAACCCATCGAACCGGCGCCGTTTCGTCGGCGATGACCATCAATTCCGTTGGGCCCGCCGGCAGGTCGATGCCGACATATCCGTACACACGCTGTTTGGCGGCCACGACGTATCGATTGCCCGGTCCCACAATGATATCCACCCGGGGCACCGATTCCGTTCCGAACGCCATGGCTCCAATCGCCTGAACGCCACCGATACGAAACACCTGATCAACACCGGCGACATGTGCAGCCACAAGCACTGCCGGATGGACATCGCCCTGAACCGACGGTGGGGAACACAGCACGATCTCCCGCACACCGGCAACACGTGCGGGAATGGCCGTCATCAGCACCGTGGATGGCAACGGATACCGGCCGCCCGGGACGTATACACCGACCCGTTCGACCGGGATCACGCGCCAGCCCGTATGCACACCGGGACGCAGTTCGATCATCGCCTCACGGAGCAGTTCCCGCTGACGCATGGCAAATTCGCGAATATGCGCTGCGGCGGTATGCAATGCCCGGACGACATCCGCAGGCATTTGCTGAACAGCGTCGGCCACACGGTCCGGTGGCACCCACAGCGGATCCGGTCGCACCCCATCGAACCGTTCACTCCACGCACGCACGGCGGTATCGCCCCGGACACGCACATCGTGGAGAATTCGGTCCACGATCCGGACGGTCTCCGGATCCTCCACCGGCGTACGGTGACGGCACAGTTCCAGAAATGTCGCCTTATCTATACGTTTCATCGCCAGCGTCTCCTGTGCAGTTCTCGCAACACGTCCGCCGGCGTGCATTCTGTTTGCGCGAGAAGTACGGTCAGAAAGTACAGCAAATCGGCGACTTCCCAGACAATGTCCTCCGCTGTGGCCGCGTCCACGACCTCACGGGCCTCTTCCAGGATCTTGGCACGCACCCGGTCGGGGGTCAGCGAAGCCGTGTACGAACCCGGTCGCGGATGCTGCAGGCGGTCCCGGACAACGGCGAACAGATCTTCCCAGCGAAACGAAACATCACCGAAACACGTTGCATCCTCACGATGACACACCGGACCCGCGGGTTCGGCGACGACGAGAATCGTGTCCCGATCGCAATCCATACGAACACGCTGCCAGTACAGCACGTGACCGGACGTTGCACCCTTATGCCAGAGCGTCTTACGTGACCGGGAATAAAACCACACCTGCCCCGTTGCAAACGTCTGCCGTAATGATTCCGGGGTACTATACGCCAGCATACGCACACGACCGGCTGTATCGACAACGATCGTCGGGATGTATCCCTTTTCCCAGTCCAGTGCGGCGATGAACGCCTCCCCGAGGTCGATCCGTCCGGTGTAGATTGCCATACCGATCTGCACTTCCGCGCCCATACGCGTGATCGCCCGAACATCCTCGAGCGTGGTGACCCCACCGGCGACGGTCACGCGCCGGTCAGTCGCACGGACGACGGCGGCGATCCGGTCGAGATGTACACCCTGTAACAGTCCTTCTCGTTCGACATCCGTATACAGGAACCCGCCCACGTAGGGTTCCAATTTGCGGATGGCCTCCGGCACGGTCATTCCGGTCGATTTCCGCCACGCGTGTGTGACGACGGTATCACCGCGCGCATCGACCGCCACGATAATCCGTGACCGTCCGATACGCCGGGCGAGTGTTTGTAAAAACGCGGTATCGACGTCCCCATCGCGAAACACTCGCGTACCCACGATCACGCGCACTGCACCGGCGCGGATCCATTCAACGGCCGTGTCGACGTCGCGGATTCCACCACCGACCCGACACTCCGCCAGAGCGCATAAACGGCGAATGATCTCCCGCTGATGCCCCTGTCCCCGTGCGCCGTCCAGGTCGATGACGGCGACCTCACCGAACCGTCCGAACGTACGTGCAAGGGTCTCGGCGTCGGACCGCTCCAGTGCAACGCGTTCCCCCTGCACGAGCTGGACCACACGCCCCCCCTGCAGATCGATCGACGGAACGATCATCGCACCGGTACTCCCCGTTCGCGTAAATGACGTTTAATATCCGGGATGGTGTACTGTGCAAAGTGCAATAACGATGCAAGCAGTACGGCATCGGCGTGTCCGTGCAGAACGACGTCCACCATCTGGTCCGGATGACCGGCGCCACCGGAGGCAATGACCGGGATGGATACCGCATCGGCCACCCGTCGGGTCAATTCGACATCATACCCCTGACCCGTACCGTCCATATCGATCGAATTGAGCAGGATCTCGCCGGCACCCCGCCGTTCTCCCTCGATCGCCCAGGCGATGACATCCCGGCCGGTATCGACGCGGCCGCCGTATGCGAACGCGTGCCATCCGGATCCGACACGTTGGGCATCGATCGAGAGCACAATACACTGCGACCCGAAAATCCGTGCTCCCGCGCTGATGAGTTCGGGATCCCGCAGCGCTGCCGTACAGATGGCGACCTTATCCGCGCCGGCACGCAGCACCTCACGCATGTCGTCCACCGAACGGATCCCACCCCCGACGGTCAGCGGAATGAACACCTCGCGGGACACCCGTTCGACCACATCGATCAGGATGGCCCGGCTCTGCACGGAGGCGCCCACGTCCAGAAATACGATCTCGTCCGCTCCCTGCAGATAGTAACAACGCGCGCGTTCGACCGGGTCACCGGCATCCCGCAACTGCCGAAACCGTACCCCCTTGACGACGCGGCCCGCATCCACATCCAGACACGGAATGATCCGTACGGTCACGCCCGATGTCATGGTGTGACACTCTCCCCGGTTGCATACACAGGTTCGGTTATTTGATTTCCAGCCAGTTGCGGAGAATCCGCAATCCAACGGGACCGCTCTTTTCCGGATGAAACTGCACGGCGCGCCACCGGCCGCGTCCGATGATGGACGCGTATCGGACGTCCGCGTATTCGGTTTCAGTAATGACCACGGTCGGATCTTCCGGCACCAGGTAATAACTGTGCAGGAAGTATACCGCACTGCCCGCATCCACGCCGTTCAGCAACGGATCATCACGTACCGGCCAGATCCGATTCCACCCGATCTGCGGCACGCGCCGCGCGTGAAAACGGACGCACGTGCCCGGAACCCATTCGAATCCCCGGACGCCGGGACTCTCCGCACTGGACGCCATGAGCAACTGCATCCCGAGACAGATACCCAGAAATGGACGGTCGGCCTGCAGCCATTCCCGGATCGGTGCCACCAGTCCGACTTCCTGCAGACGGCGCATGGCAGCTCCGAACGCGCCCACGCCGGGCAGCACGAGGCGATCGATCCCATCAAGGTCGCGACCGGATCGCACCACCCGCGTCGTGGCGCCGAGGTATGTCAGCGCTTTCAGTACGGAATACAGATTCCCGGCACCGTAATCGACCACACCGATCACTCCAGCACCCCCTTCGTACTCGGCACCGTATCCGGTGCCCGCGGATCGACTGCACAGGCTTCCCGCAACGATCGGGCGAGTGCCTTGAAGATGGCCTCAATGCGATGATGATCGTTGCGGCCCCGTATCAGCCAGACAACAATATTGGCGCCCAGACTGTTGGCAAATGCCTGAAAAAATTCCCGTACCAGGTCCGTATCCAGTTCTCCACAGAACCGACGTCGGAACCGTGCCCGGAAGTGCAGATACGGTCGTCCGCCAATGTCCACGGCACACAGGGCAATCGCGTCGTCCATCGGGAAGACAAAACTTCCCGCCCGACGGATCCCCCGTTTGTCTCCCAGTGCCCGACGAAACGCCTGACCGAGTACGAGACCGAGGTCCTCCACGAGGTGATGCTGATCCACATCGAGATCCCCCGTGGCCTGTACGTGCAGATCGAACATTCCGTGGCGCGCCAGGGTCTCGAGCATGTGGTTCAAGAACCCGATCGGCGTTTCAATCTGTGCCTGTCCATGGCCGTCCAGACATAGCTCCACGCAGATCCGGGTCTCCCGCGTATGCCGTTCAACCTTCGCGGTGCGCACGGGACACGCCTCCTTCACGTTCTGAGATCGAGGCAGGTCCTGGGACACGGAATGGTCCATGTTGGCAGATGTCCCTTTGCCCGTCCCGATCACAGCACGTTGTCTGGTATTTCCTATCGTCTGATGCTACAATAAAATCATATTTCGTGCGGAGGCATCCATGGGTATTCCCGTTGAAGTGTACGAAGCCCTTGAGGATATTCTGGGAAAAGAACCTGCACGTAAACTTGTGCACGGTATCGAGGCTGCTGTGGAAGCGATGGTCACCCTGAAAGTCACACTCTTACGGGATGAACTCCTGGACCGCCTGGTCACTAAAGAGGTATTTTTCTCCGCGATCAACGCACTACGCGCGGATCTGCAAAGGCAAATCGAGCAGGTCCGGGCGGAACTTCTGGGCCAGATCCACCAGGTGCGCACAGAACTGCAAGGACAGATCCAGAAGGAGCGCACAGAACTCCAGGAACAGATCCACCGGGTGCAGACAGAACTCCAGGAACAGATCCAGCAGGTCCGGACGGAGTTCCAGAACGAGATCCGGCAACTCCGTATATACATCGA
>CAZIRO010000129.1:0-2755 GCA_964541595.1 uncultured Acidobacteriota bacterium | reverse complement strand
TCCGTGCAGATCTCCAGGACCAGATCCGACAACTGCAAGCACGCATCGAGCAGGTCCATACAGAGATGCAGGGCCGGTTCGATCGCCTGAATCTGAAAATGAACTTCATCCTGGTACTCCTGTTTCTGCTGCTCACCGTCATGAACCCCACTTTTATGGATCTTGTCAAACTGATATTTCGATTTTAATGATCAGGTTTTCATTACCTGCGCAAATGTACGAATAAACCGTTCCATCCGGTTCCACGGTGCCAGGGTCACGCGGATGTATTCCGTCAGACCCGGGTACGGCGTGACGTCCCGCACCCAGATGGCGTGCGCCCGCAGGCGTTCAATGACGGTTCGGGCGTGCGGACCGACCCGGATCAGCACGAAATTCGTGGCCGGCGCAACGATCTCCAGACCCATTTCCCGAACCGCACGCACCACCCGTTGTCGGACCTCCTCGAGATCGTGCAGAACCCGTTCGACAAACGCGGTATCCATCAACGCCGCACATGCCGCCGCGATCGCAACGGCGTTGACCGCATACGGGTGATGGATCTTTTGCATTTCCCGTTGCAGTTCCGGTCGCGCAATGAGATACCCGACTCGCAGTCCAGCCAGCCCGTACAATTTGGAAAACGTGCGCACGACGACGAGATTCGGATACCGGTGAATCCATGGGGTCCATGTCTCTCCGAGGAAATCGGCATACGCCTCGTCCATGAGCACGATCGTATGCGGCCATCGTTCCAGGGTTTCCTGAAGCCATGTACGCGGAACGAGCGTTCCGGTGGGATTGTTCGGGTGGGCAAGCACGAGCAAACGCGGCGGCGGAACTTGTGACCATCCGGCATCAACGGGAAACGCAAACGCCTCCCCATAGGGTACGGTTACCGTTCGTGCACCGACCGCACGGGCGAGCAACGGATAGATCGTATACGTCGGGACACAAAAAGCGACCCGATCGCCGGCCGATACGAACGTCCGGAACACGACATCGATCGCGTCATCACCACCGTTCGCGATCCGTACCCACTCTACCGGAACGTCCAAACGACGGGCGATCATTTCCGCCAGTGGCCGGGGATCCGGGTACATACTGATCCGTTCGGTCGAAAAATCGGCGAGTACGGATCGAACCCGGGGGGAGCACCCCCACAGGTTTTCGTTCAGGTCCAGTCGCAACCCATGCGCACGGGCCGCATCCGGTCGTCGATACGGCTGCATCTCCAGCAAGGCTGGTCGGGGTGGGATCATGCGATCACCTTCCGAAACTCATATTCCAAAATATCCGTGGCACCGAGCTTTTTGAGCAATGGAATCAGCCGCGGCACCTCCGTACGCGGCACCGCGGCTTTCACGGCATAGGCATTTTCTCCGTACAGTGGAGAAATCGTTGGGGCCCGCATACAGGGGAGTATCCGGGCCACTTCCTCCAGTTTGTCCGCCGGAACGTTCATCTCCAGCATCACGCGGTCGCGTGCGTTCAACACGGCCTGGAAGAGGAGACGCAATTGTTCGATCTTTTCCCGTTTCCAGGGATCGGCCAATGCCGCACGATTCGCGATCCATCGGGTGGACGACGTGAGAATGACGTCCAGCACTTTCAGATGGTGTTCCTGCAGTGTTCGGCCGGTGGACGTGTTGTCCACGATGAGGTCCGCATCGTCCGGCGGGAACACTTCCGTTGCGCCGTACGTCCGCACCAGCACGTAACGGTACCCCTTCTGATCCAGGTATCGGCGTGCGATTTCGATATATTCCGTGGCAACGACAATCCGTCGCGTATGGAGTTCTTCGGGATTCATGGATTCCGGGATCGCACTGACAATACGGACCGGATCGAGGCCGAGGTCCATTAACTCCACGACGTCCGCATTCGTTTCGACCACCCAGTCGTATCCCGTAAACCCGACATCGTGGGATCCGAGTTCTACCAGCTGGGGAATGTTTTGCGGTTTCATCAACTTGGCGGAGAGTTCCGGATCCGAAATGCGTGGCGTATAAATGCGGTCATCAATATCGATGAGGATCCCTGCGTCGCGGAACAGCCGGACTACCCCGGCCTGGATCCGGCCTTTGGGCAGGACCATACGCAATGTGGCCATGGCCGGACTCCTGGTTGGCAGAAATCGGCACCCTGACCCTCCGACAGGCAAAAAATCAACACGGAGAAATTTAATCCTTTGTCGGTTCGGGATCAAGCGTCTTCCGCTGAAATCGGGACAGAACATGGGACACGGAACGGACCATATCGGCAGCGGGATATCGATTCCGCCGCGCATGTCATCCCCCGACTCCTGGGACCTGAGACCGGACACCTGAGACCGGATCCTGTGTCGACCGGGCCATCCGCGCATCCGGTGCACACTCTGTCCCATTTTCCGTCCTGATCTCAGGGGATCGTACGATTGCCGGGAGGTATGGCTTTACCCTATAATATTGCCCTTTTTATAACGGAGGCGCGTACGTGTTGAGCCAGAACTGGTGGATTCAGGATTTTCACCTGCACACACACTATTCTGACGGCGATCTGGCACCGGAAACCGTGCTGACCATGGTCTATCGCGCGGGCATTCGCGAAGTGGCGATCACCGATCACGAGTCTGTACGCGCATACCTGGAAGTGCATACGAACGGACAAATCCCGCCGGAAATGCGGTTACATCCGGGGATCGAACTGGACTGCGTGTGGCAGGGATATGAAGTACACCTGCTAGGTATCCGATTCGATCCGGAACACCCGGCGTTACGGGCCCATCTTGACGAAA
>CAZIRO010000128.1:0-8368 GCA_964541595.1 uncultured Acidobacteriota bacterium | reverse complement strand
TGTCCACGACGTCACTGACCGGGTATTTTGTTGATGTCTATCAAACCAGTCTGGCCGAGGCTTTTCTGCTGGACCCCGATGGTGGTGCGGCAGCGATTCTTGCGTCTTCTGCCATTGTCGGAGTGTATGCACCGTTCACCGTGAACGAAGCACTCGTACAGGCACTGTTCCATTCAGCAAGACCCGTGCGTATCGGAGTAGCAATCCGCACGGCGTTATACGCGACGACCAGCCAGGTGGTTCGTCTATCATTTAACTTACTGGGCGACCCCGCGATGGTATTGCTCCGGGGTACGGCACCCTCCGATTTGTTTCACACCCCGGACCTGATGCTTCAGGACAATCCCACACGCACCCGTCAGACACGCAGTTCCAAGCCCCTGCATCGCACCCGGGCCATCCGTCCAGAGCGGTAACCCTCCTTCCCACGCATCAACCGGCCGGGCCTCCCCGGCCGGTTTCCGTTATTTTTCCGCACGCTGCATCTGACGCGCCACCCGCTCGACCGTTGCCCAGACACGCAACAGATTTTCCCCCGCGATCTTGCGAATGTCGTCCTCGGTATACCCGCGCCGCAGGAGTTCATACAACAGGTTCGGATACATGGACACGTCCCGCAGGTCTTCCGGGAGGGCGCCACCGACGCCGTCGAAGTCCGACCCCAGACCCACGTGGTCGATGCCCACCAGACGCACCACGTGGTCGATGTGATCGGCGACATCACGTACGGTCACTGTCGGGAATACGAACCGCTGACGTGCTTCACGGATATACGCGCGGGCCGCAGGATCCGTATATTTCAGGCCGTGTTGTTGCAGATATTCCCGTACCTGTGCCCGAAATCGTTCGGACGCTTTACGGTATGCATCCGAGATGAACGCAGCGCCAAAGTTGATCTGGATCACACCGCCGTTTGCGGCGAGTTTCCGGATCATGGCATCGCTCATATTGCGTTCCCAGCCGGGCGTAAAGTGGCGACAGGAGGAGTGAGAAGCGATCACCGGCGCCTGCGTGATCGCGATGACGTCCTCGAACGCTTCGTCGGAAATGTGGGACACGTCGATCATGATGCCCAGACGGTTCATTTCCCGCACAACTTCCCGCCCGAACGGACTGAGACCGTGCCAGCGACGCACTTCATCATAGGACGAATCACTGATGTGGTTAGACTTCGCATGGGCCAGCGTAATGTAACGAATACCTCGCCGGTAGAAATACCGCAGATTGTCCAGATTGCCCTCCAGTGGCGCGCCGTTCTCCATACCGAGCGCGAGGAGGATCTTTCCGGAATGGGCGAGTCGCCGGACGTCGTCCACGGATCGCACGATCGCGAACTTATCTGGCCATCGGCGAACGATGGTTTCCACAAGGTCGATCAAACGGTCTGCGAATGCGCGGGCTCCACCCTGTTCCTCGTAAGATGCCGGCACATAGATCGACATGAAAGCAACGTTCAGCCCCCCTCGCCGGGCGCGTGGATAGTCAAAATCCCCACCGTTCGTATGCTGACTGATGTCTTCCCACTGGCGTTGCAGGCGATACGGGACGTCAATGTGGGTATCCACGATCAGGACGCGTTGCGCAAGGTCCCGTGCTTTCTGCCACAGCGGATCGCGCATGATATCCTCCTGAGAACGCGACGGTCCGGTGGTCGCAGAACGTCCGGGGGGCGGAACGGTATGGGCATGGCACGCGAATACGGCGACCAGCATACCGAGCATCCCGCAAACGGGCATTTTCCGATGCAACATGGGCATTCTCCTGAGAACGAAATATCGACGGATCAGGGTGGTACACGAGACACGGACCCCGGGTCACGTGTATCGTGTCGTGGGTTCGGACGTTCCGACTGCTCCCGGGAGGGGACATCGTGTTCCCGTTCTCCCGGGTGCCAGGATATCCGCCGCATCGATTCCGTGTCAACGGAAGCGGGCGGGATCTCACAGAACGTGCACACCCCGATCGGTGCGGCCGTTTCCACTCGATAACGTCCTTCCACGTGCACGGGTTCCACGATCGAAGATCGGCTGCCATGGCGGAACACCGTGATCCCTTTACACCCGGACTGCCATGCGTGCCGGTAGAGTTGATCCACCATGTCCATCGGGGTGTCCTCGGGGAGATTGACCGTGGAAGAAATGCTCTGGTCAACGTGACGTTGGGCGACAGCCTGGAGTTCAATGCGGGCCATCGGATCGATTTCGTAGGCGGTCACGAGCGTCGCGGGTAACGAATTTGCCGCATCCGCATGGGTGCGATAGTACCGCACCAGAGGGTGGACCACGGTGTACGCATGACCGGCGACGTGCCGGAGGTATTCGACCGCAAAAATGGGTTCAATCCCGCTCGATGTGCCCGCAAGGATAGAAATCGACCCCGTGGGTGCGACGGCCATCAATGCGCAGTTGCGCAATCCACTTTGCCGGATCGCGCGGCGGATCGGTTCCGGTAACTCCTGAATGAATGGGCTGCGCAGATGCCGTTCGGGATCAAATGCCGGGAACGGTCCCTTTTCTTGCGCGAGTTCAATGCTGGTCGTATATGCGACTTCTTTCAGGAAGGCAAAAATCCGGTCGACCCATTCGATACTCTCGGGAGAACCGTACCGCACGTTCAGCATCACCAGTGCGTCGGCGAGTCCCATGACGCCCAACCCGATCCGCCGGGAACGTTCGGAAGCCCGCCGTTGCGCCCGCAGCGGATGCCGATGGGCACCGACGTCCACGATGTTGTCCAGAAAACGAACGGCACCGCGAACGGTATCCGCCAGTGCGTCCCAATCCAGTGTGGCCCGTTCGGTGAACGGGTATTGCACAAAGGTGGCAAGGTTGATACTGCCCAGATTACACGCACCGTACGGATCCATCGGGACCTCGCCGCAGACGTTCACACCCTGCACGGCCATGCCGTTGTATTCCGTCGTCGAACGGCGTTTGACCGTATCCCAGAAGAGAATTCCCGGTTCGGCAGCACTCCATGCGTGCGCCACGAGTTGATCCCATATCTGACGGGCCGGGACCCTGCGTTCGATCGTCTCATGGGGGGACCGGAACCACAGTCGCACGTTGCCGTCCGCCTCCAGGATGTGCATGAACTCGTCCGAAACGCGTATGGAAATGTTTGCATTGCGTACGTGCCGCCGTTCCGGATCCCCTTTGACGGTGATGAACTCCAGAATGTCCGGGTGATCCACCCGCGTGGTGATCATCAATGCGCCCCGCCGTCCGCCGGAGGAACCCATCACTCCAGTCAGGCTGGAAAAGACCTCCATGAAACTGACGGAACCGGAACTCTCAATCCCGGCATTGCGCACCCGCGCGCCTCGGGGACGCAGGACGTCCACGTTCGTACCGACACCACCGCCCATACTGTACGTGCGGGCTGCTTCGTACATCCAGCGGGTGATCCCGTAGATCGAATCGGACCGGATCGGAATGAAGTAACAGTTGAACAATGTGGCACGCCGCGGGTTGGCCATGCCGAAGAGGATACGACCCCCGGGGACGAATCGAAAGTCTGCCAGAATCGTGAAAAATCTGCGGGTCCATGCTGCCGTATCCCGTTCCACCGCCGCGGCGCCACGGGCCAGACGCTGCCACATCTGTTCCGGATCGGTTTCCAGCCATTGACCTTCGAGATCCCGTAGCGCATAGCGCAGCAGGAATACTTCTGCACGCAGGGGATCCCCATCGAAAAACCGTACTGCCCGCTCCCAGGCCGTTTCCAGCGGCACACCCGATCGGCGACGTGGTGCCAAGAGACGTCCTCCGCGTGGGTTCAGGCGATTATACGTGAGTTTAAATATACGTGTCATCCACGAATTGCTGTCCCGGCAGAATCCGGCGTGCAACCACAATGAAAGCCGTGTGGGCAACCATCCGGTGCGCCGGTCGCACACTGTGTCCGCGGATGTTCCAGGGACGTAACAGGACCTCGATGACTTCGATACAGGCATACAGATGCGAGGCCCGCAACCATTCCACCGTCTGCTGCACCTGCGGCACCGTGGGACTGAGCGATACGAGGATCCCGCCAGGGCGCAGGGCTGCCGTGGCCGGCGCCAGCCCGACTGTGGGTGTCGGTAGGTCGAGGAAAACCCGGTCGAACGACTCCGGCTCCACACGGGCCTGCTGGATGTCTTCATTGTGGATTTTGTGGTTGTCCGGCAGCGTGCCCAGCCATCGGGTGATATTGCGCTGCGCGCGACGGATAAAGTCTTTCCGGATCTCGTAGGACACCAGGACCCCGTCTGGACCGATCATCCGCAGGATCACCATGGCGAGCGCGCCAGACCCCAGGCCGGATTCCAGCACCCGCGCACCCGGAAACAGATCCCCCCACATGGCCATGATTGCCGAATCTTTGGGATACACCACCTGGGCGTGACGGGGCATGTGCAATAGATAGTCGCGCAAGGTGGGCCGAAATACGAGCAATGATTCACCCCGGGTCGTGCGAACGGCGACACCTTCCCGTTGACCGATGATGGCGTCCATGGCGACGGCGCCGAGATGAAATGTGAAGTTCTTTCCGGGCTCCAGGCGCGTCAGGTAGGACCGGCCCTTGCGGTCGACCAGGACGACCCATTCTCCGTCCTGAAAGGGACGGCGCCGACCAGAGGGTTCCCGTTCGGTCAGGTCCACCTGCGCAGGCCACAGACGGTGAAACGTCGTCCAGAGCGTAGCGATCTCCGGGGCAAATCCGGGAGGTAACTGTCCCGTACGCATCGCCCCTCGCAGTACGTCATCGTCCGCCATGAGCAGGTGGTGCAGTGCCGCCAGGTCGTGCCACCCCTGTGTTCGGCAGAACGCAATGAATGCACGCAGGTAGGTTTCAAGTTCTGCACTGCTGCGTCGCCCGGCCGCGTATTCCAGCGCCTTCCACGTGATCACTTCTGTCGGGGTTTTTTCGGTCATATCCGTCGCTCCCGGTGATCATCCAGGCCCATGGGTTCACCGTTCCATTGTACTTCATTTCTGCGGGACATGCAGGGTGCCGCCCCGGGATCGGGACCCGGGATCCCCGGTGCAGAGTGCGAATCCGCTGATGCCCCGGCCCGGCACCCTGTCCCGTTTCCTGCGCTGATTCCGGGTGGTGTGGAGTTGGAACTGTTGGATTCCTGAGATATAATCGATCCCATTTTTATGAACGATGTGGGGTTGCTTGTCGATCCGAGCACCTGTCAGCGCGGTTTTCTGCATCTGAACGCTGTACAAGCCACCATGGGAGGAGAGGCATCCATGGAGTATCGGTATACACTGCATCGCATCGCGATGCTCATCGGGATCTTGCTGGTCGGGCTCATACCGGGATGTCGCCGTGAAAACCCTCAGGTTCAGGTCCGGGTGACAGTGGATCGTGCACAGATTCTGCCGGGTCAGGTGCTGGAAATGAAGTACCGGTTCCAGACCGATCCCGACTTTCGCGCGATTCCCTATCGGGGGACCGTCTTTGTGCACTTCATCGATCCGCTGGATACCCTGCAGTTTACCGATGACCACCCGCCCCCGAAAGATACGACCGCCTGGCAACCCGGAGAAACCATCGAGTACACGCGGTACGTGATCATTCCGGATTTCCTGTATCCGGGCACGTACCGGATCGAGATCGGGATCTACGATCCGAACGGTCAGCATTCCCGAGTACCGTTGCGCGGTGGGAAAGAGATTACGCGCCGTTCATATGAAGTTGCCCAGATCGAGGTGTTACCTCCGCCGCCTTTCCCGCAGGTTCAGTTCCGTGAGGGCTGGTATGACCTGGAAGCGAATCCCGTCGATCCGGTCCAGCGCTGGCGCTGGACCCAGAAGCATGCGGTCGTCGAACTCGTGAACCCCAAACGGGCGGCGCGGTTGTTTCTCAAAATGGAGGGCAACCTGAAGGCCTTTCAGGACAGCCCGCAACAGGTGACACTGCGTCTGAACGGTGCGGAACTGGAGACGTTTACCATCGACCGGCCGGAACCCTTCATCCGCATGTATGCCCTCACACCGGAACAACTCGGTACGGAAGACTACGTGCGTCTGGAGATCGAAGTGGACAAGACGTTTGTTCCGGCGAAACTCGGTATGGGTCAGGACACACGCGAACTCGGTGTTCGGGTGTATCATGTCGTATTGCAGGCCATCCGATAAACACCTAACTTTCGATCAAGCACTTCAACGTACATACGCTTTGGGAGAACGTTCCCCATGCGCTGGTTTGAACGGCAGGTGCAGAAGCGGCCGCGGTCTCTCGTTTTCCGCGGACGGATCCTTTTTCTCACGGAGGATCCCGAACTCGTGCGCCGTCAACTGGACGGCGAAGATCTGGACTGGCATCCCGGGATTCCACTGCGGAATGACATCAGTACGGACGAAATCACACCGGCACGGATCTGTTTCTACTATGATGAACGGATCGCCGATTATGTCTACACCGGGCTCAAGTGCGGCGACACGTTTCCGGTACGTCCCGGCGATGTGCGGCGCGGCGGATTTGTCGCCTCCGTGTCGGGGAAACGCCGGGGCAAGGGCTCCAGCCGCGAACACAGTCCGTTTGCTGAAATGAGTGCCGGCATCCGGGTCATCGTCGCCGAAAATATCGAGCGGATTTACAATCAGAACTGTCAAAACCTCGGTCTGCTGACGACCACGGACTTTGAGATTCTGAACGATATCCGCCGTGGTCGCTCGATTCCGCTCGATGCGTTTACCCGGGATACCGATCCGATCACCCGACAGGTGATCGAGTACGGTGGACTGTTCTGGTTCAATGTGGCCCGATTTCAGGGAAAAGTCGCAATCCCGCCGGTCACCACACCACCCCGGCCGATGACTCTGGCGGAAAAGATTCTGGCCCGTCACATGCGTGTGGACGCAGTACGCAATATGGTTGGTGTGCCTGCCGTGCGGCCAGGGGATGCCGGGTTCGTCATCGCCGACTGGCGGTTCAGTCACGAATACGTCACACCGATGGCCACGATCTATTTTGAACGACTGGTTGGACCGGATGCCCGTGTGACCGATCCCGGGTCCATTTTGTTCTTTCGGGATCATCTGATCTTTCTGGACCTTGTCCTGCCGGAACCCCAGAAACGCGCGGGGTTGCTTGCACTGGCGCAGGAACTGCCGCAGCGTCAGGCAACGTTTGCCGCGCGTCAGGGCATTCGGGTCCACGGGGAACTGCGAGATCGCCGGGGAGCGGAAGCGATCTGTCACAGTATCATGCTCGAGCGGTATGCATTGCCGGGTCAGGTCATCGTCGGTACGGATTCGCATACCCCGCATATCGGAGCGATCGGGTGTGTCGCATTCGGTGTGGGGACCACGGACATTTTTAATGCCTGGATCACGCGGGATGTGCGTATTCGGGTCCCGGAGACGGTGCTGATCCGTATCGAGGGGAAGAAACCGCCGTTGATCACTGCCAAGGACATCGTTCTGCAGATCCTGCGGCATCCGTACGTGAAATCGGGAAAAGCCATCGGTAAGATCATCGAATACGACGGAGACGTCGTGCGTGCAATGTCCATCGATGAACGCGCGACGCTCACGAATATGGTCGCGGAGATCGGTGGATTTACCGGGATCGTAGCACCGGACGAAAAAACGGTGGAGTTCCTCGTGGAACGGCGCGGTATGTCCCGTGCGGAAGCCGAGCGTCTCTGTGCGGGACTGCAGAGCGATCCGGATGCGGAATACGCGGAAGTCCTCGTATTGCATGCCGATGAACTGCGTCCCATGGTGGCATTGCCCGGTGATCCCGGGAACGGCATTTTCATCGATGAACTCGAGGGCGAGATTCGCATTGACATTGCCTATGGGGGGTCCTGTACCGGCGGCAAGACCGAGGATATGGACATGTACGCACTGGTCCTGAAAGAAGCGCTGGAACAGGGAAAACGCGTCTCCCCCGGGGTGCAGTTTTATATCCAGTTCGGTTCTCAGGATGTCCGTCGGTACTGCGAACAGCGCGGGTATATCGCGATCTTTCGCCAGGCCGGTGCCATCCTGCTTGAACCCGGATGCGGCGCATGCATCAACGCCGGACCCGGCGCGAGCACCACTCCGGACCAGGTAACCATCAGCGCGCAGAACCGCAATTTCCCCGGACGGAGCGGTCCCGGTAAGGTATATCTGGCTTCGCCGCTGACCGTCGCCGCGTCCGCTGTCGCCGGGAAGATCGTACCGTACCGGCCAGTGCATATGGAATGTGTCCGTCGATTTCTCATGCATACGGGATGATATCCGCATGGTGGACCATCTGGAACGCTGGTTGAGTACGTCCCTCGACCGGTTGCATTACGTGGCCGTGGACATCGAGACGACCGGGTTGCACTTTCAGGAGGGTCATCGCATTTGCGAAATCGGTGCCGTCCTGTACGGGCCGT
>CAZIRO010000127.1:0-8486 GCA_964541595.1 uncultured Acidobacteriota bacterium | reverse complement strand
GGGTTGGGGAAATTGATCGTACTCTGGGACGACAATCGGATCACGATCGACGGTTCGACCGATCTGGCGTTCACGGAAGACGTGCTCCAGCGGTTTGTGGCGTATGGATGGCACGTTCAGCGGGTTAACGGGCATGATCCGCTGGCCGTTGAAGCGGCGATTCGTCTGGCCGTTGCCGAATCGGAACGCCCGTCCATTATCGCGTGCCGAACCCATATCGGATACGGAAGTCCGAACAAACAGGACACTGCTGCCGCACACGGGGCACCGCTCGGCGAAGACGAGGTGCGCCGCGCAAAGGAACGGTTGGGATTGCCACCGGACATTCCGTTCTATGTCCCGGATGACGTCCGTGCGTTCATGCGGGAAGTCGGACAACGCGGGCAGGCGCAGCAGGCGGAATGTGAAGTTCTGTTCGAGCGGTATGCCCAGCGGTATCCGGACCTTGCGGAACAGTTCCGGACGTTTCTCCACGGTGACCTGCCGGACGGTTGGGATACGGACCTGCCCACGTTCTCACCGGATCAGGCGATCGCCACACGAAAGGCGTCTGGAGCCGTACTCAATGCCGTCGCGCCGAAGATTCCCAACCTGATCGGGGGTTCTGCAGACCTGACGGAATCGAACCATACCAAACCGAAGAGTGTATCGACGATCACCCGTACGGACTTCCAGGGTCGGTACATTCATTTCGGCGTACGTGAACACGGAATGGGCGCCATTCTTAACGGAATGGCGTTGCATGGCGGTGTGCGCGTGTACGGCGGGACGTTTCTGGTGTTCTCGGACTACATGCGTCCGGCGATTCGGCTGGCGGCCATGATGGAACTCCCCATTATTTATGTGTTTACGCATGACAGCATCGGTCTGGGGGAGGACGGCCCGACGCATCAGCCCATCGAACAGATTTCAAGTCTGCGGGCGATTCCGAATCTGTGGGTGTTTCGACCGGCAGACGCTGCAGAGACCGTTGAAGGTTGGCGCGTGGCTCTGGAACGCAGAGACGGTCCGACGGCACTCGTCCTGACCCGCCAGTCGATTCCCGTCATCGACCGGACACGGTACGCGTCTGCTGCCGGTGCGCGGTACGGTGCATACGTCATCGCGGATGTGCCCGATCCGCAGGTGATCCTGATCGCAACGGGATCGGAAGTTTATATTGCGCTACAGGCACAGGAACTGCTTGCAAAAGAGTTCAACATCCGGGCACGTGTGGTGTCCATGCCCTGTATGGAGTTATTCGAGGCACAGCCGGAGTCCTATCGCACACAGATCCTGCCCCCGCACATTCGTGCGCGCGTGGCCATTGAAGCCGGGGCGACGTTGTCCTGGGGGCGGTATGTCGGACTGGATGGAGCCGTCGTCGGCCTGGACCGATTCGGCGCCTCTGCACCGTATACGGTCTTATTCCGCGAGTTCGGTCTTACACCGGAAGCCGTTGCAGCCGCTGCACGGCGCGTGCTCACCCGTTTGCAAACGCCAGGGGGCTGAACCAGCGAACCGCACCGCTTCGCACCTGACCCACCGGGGGACAGGCCGTGCACCTGTCCCCCGGACGATATTTTTTCAGATCGCGGAGAATAAGTCAAAGAGGTTCCTATGCGTCTGCGCGCGATCATTTTCGATGTGGACGGTACGCTGGCAGACACCGAGCGGACCGGACATCTCCCCGCGTGCAATGAAGCATTCGCACAACTCGGTTTCCCCATTCAGTGGTCGTGGGAGGAGTTCAAAGCCTTACTCGCGGTTCCCGGAAATGCCCGTCGGATGCGGATGGCACTGGAACGCCTCCATCCGCCCATGTCGCCCGAGGCGATCGAATCGGCGGTGGAACGGCTGATCACCCTGAAACGTCGATTGTATATCGAAAAGTATATTCCGCATGTGCGTCTGCGTCCCGGTGTTCGCGAACTCATCCGTGAAGCCGTCGAACGCAACGTGCGTCTCGCCATTGTATCCATATCGGACGAACCGCAGATCGAAGCCCTTTTACGCCACCACCTGCCGGAATTCATGGACGTGTTTCATCCCGTGCTCGGCAAAGGTGCCGGGTTGAAAACGGCACCGGATTCCCCGTTATACCGTCGCTGTCTGGAGATCCTCGGTACCGATCCCGAGACCACACTGGCCATTGAGGATTCAGCATCCGGATTGCGGGCAGCGCGCGCTGCCGGCATTCCCTGTGCGGTATTTTACAACGATTATACTTTTGGTCAGAACTTTGCGGGCGCCGTTCTTGTGGCGCGCAGTCTGAAATACTTCAATCTGGACATGCTCGACCAACTGTGTCTCGGGCAGGGATAATGCGCCAAGAGGGAGCATCAGCCGATCAGTATGACATTGCCATTATTGGTGCCGGGCCGGTCGGCATGTATGCGGCGTTTTATGCGGGGATGCGGGATTTGCGTACGCTGGTTCTGGAAGCGCTGCCCCGGCCCGGTGGACAGATCACGGCGTTGTATCCGGAGAAATACATCTATGATGTGGGAGGTTTTCCGGCGATACTGGGACGCGATCTCGTGGCGGCACTGTATAAACAGAGTACGCAATTCGGCGCGGATTTCCGGTTTAACGAACCCGTCGAGCGCCTCGAATGGGTAGAACGCGGACGCATTCGCCTCGTCACGCCCGAAGGCATATATTGGAGCAAGGCCGTGATCATCTGTGCGGGTCTCGGTGCATTTGAACCGAATCGGTTGTCCGTGCCCGGAGCGGCCGAACTGGAGGGGCGGGGCGTGTACTATGCTGTTCGGAAAAAGGACGAGTTTCTCGGACGCCGGTTACTCATTGTTGGTGGTGGCGATACTGCGGTCGATTGGGCATTGGAACTGCGGAAATGGGCGCGTTCGATTACGCTGATTCACCGATTTGATTATTTCGAAGCGCACCAGCGGAGTGTCCAGGCGCTGCTGGAATCCGAAGTCACCGTCCGGATCTGCCATGAGCTCCGTGCCATCCAGGGGGATGATCACGTCCGTCGTGCGGTCATTGTTGATAATCGCACGGGTGTGGAATCCGTGCTGGATGTCGACGCGGTACTCATTTGCATCGGTCTGAAGGCCAACCTGGGACCGATTCGGCACTGGGGACTGGAACTCGACGGTCGATATGTTCGGGTCAATGCGCGTATGGAAACCAATCTTCCGGGTGTTTACGCCGCTGGCGATATTGCCAAACAGGCGGGAGTGGATAAGATGAACCTGATCGCGCACGGGTTTGGAGAAGCGACGGTGGCCGTGGGATATGCCACGCGGTTTATTCATCCGCATGCCCGGGTGTTCCCCGGTCACAGCAGTCGTCGCAAGGGGATGAAATACGCCCCCACCCCCATGCGTCCTGCTGCGGTGCCGCAGGAAAAAAGCACCTTCACAGACACGGACGCCCGTGTGGAGTCTCTTGAAAGGGAGATGAACGATGAGTGAACGACCGCAACGCAACCTCGCTCTGGAACTCGTACGGGCCACGGAAGCAGCAGCCATGGTGGCAGCCCGCCACGCCGAACGGGGCGAGCGGGAACATGCCAACATCGCAGCGTCCAGGGCGATGCGCGTCATTCTGCAGTCGATCGATATGGACGGCGTTGTGGTTATCGGTGAAGGGGAAAAACGGGATTTTCCGCTGTTCTATCACGGTGAACTCGTCGGCACCGGACAACCGCCTGCCGTGGATGTGGCCGTGGATCCGATTGAAGGTACGCCGGAACAGGCATTGCGCCGACCCAATACACTGGCCATGGTGGCACTGGCCGATCGGTGGAGTATGTGGGATCCCGGACCCTGCACACACGTTGAAATGATCGTGACACGCGGTGACGCACAGGACGCACTGGGCCTCGGGGACCCGGCCGTGGAAGTGCTGCACCGGATTGCCGATGCATTGCACCGGCCGGTGCAGCAGTTGACCGTGTTCGTGCTGGAAGATCCGCGCCACCGAGCGTTGATCGAAGCGGTGTGGTCTGTCCAGGCGCAGTTGCGTCTGAATGAGGGTGGTTTCGTGTTGGGTGCCATCCTGGCAGCCATGCCGGACAGTGGCGTCGACGTGATGTGGAGCGTGGGTACGGCGTCTGAAGCCGTTTTGGCCGCAGCAGCGGTAAAGGCACTGGGCGGCGCACTGCAGGTCCGGTGTGCGCCGCAGAGTCCTGAAGAGCGGGCCCGTGTGGAATCCGCCTGGGGACCTCGTATGTATGCGGTGTTCACACTCGATGATCTCATTCGGTCGGATGATGTGTTTTTCGCAGCTACCGGTATTACGGACGGCGCGCTGTTGCACGGCGTGCGTTTTCGACGGGAACAGGTCACCACAGAGAGCGTGGTCATGCGTGGACGCACGGGTACGGTCCGGTATATCCGGGCGATCCACCGTATGGACAAATTGATGCGCTTCAGTTCGATCGACTATACCGGTGATGGGGGAACGGGATGAAATCACAACACCTGTTATTGCCGAGTATCCTATCGGCGGACTTTGCGCGCCTGGGCGAACACGTGCGCCAGGTCGAGGCCGCCGGCGCGGACATGTTGCACGTCGATGTCATGGACGGTCACTTTGTCCCCAATCTCACGATGGGACCGCTGGTGGTTGAAGCGTTGCGAAAGGCCACCACATTGCCGATGGACGTCCATATGATGGTCGCGCGCCCGCAGGACTGGGCAGAAGCATTTGTTCATGCGGGAGCGCAGGCGGTGTCCTTTCACGCGGAGGCCGATCCGCACTGGCACCGTTTGGCCGATCGCATCCGACAGGCCGGTGCGCTCGCCGGTATCTGCATCAATCCGGGCACCCCGGTCAACTGGCTGGAGTCAATCCTGGAGTACGTCGATTACGTGGTGGTGATGACCGTGAACCCCGGCTGGGGCGGTCAGAAATGGATCGCGGGGTGCGTTCGGAAGATCCGGCAGTTGCGAGAATGGATCAGTGCACGTGGTCTCTCGGTGGCCATCGAGGTCGACGGTGGTGTCAAGGAACACAATGTCCAGGACGTGGTGGAAGCCGGAGCAAACTGGATTGTGGCGGGTAGCGCGGTCTTTCACGCGGACGATCCCGGCGAGGCGGTGCGCCGCCTGAAACGGCGGATTGAAGCATCGATTTCCGGCACAGGAGGCACACCATGAAGAACTGGTCCCGTGTGATCCTCGGCGCGGACCACGCAGGGTTTCCGCTGAAGCAACAGATCTATCGCATTCTCACCGGTCACCTGCGCAACCTGGTCGATGCGATCGAAGACTTCGGTGTCCATACGGATGCCCACTCCGTCGATTACCCGGATATCGCCCTGCAGGTCGCGCGCGCCGTCGCGACGTTGCCCGGAAGTTGCGGCATCCTGGTATGCGGAACCGGGATCGGAATGGGGATTACCGCGAATAAGGTGCCCGGCATTCGCGCGGCCGTCTGCCACAATCTGTATACCATTCAGATGGCACGTCAGCACAACAACGCCAATGTGCTCTGTCTGGGCGCACGTGTCCTGGGGGAAGTACCGGACGAACGACTTGAGGAATGGCTCTCGGCCTGGCTGACTACCCCGTTTGAAGGGGGACGGCACGAACGCCGGGTCCAGAAGATCATGCAGGCGGAATCGGTGGTTCTGGGGAAGCGTTAGTCGGTTTCTTATGGCGGGCTTTCCAGGCAGCCACGCGTTGCCTGAGCCATTGCGGCCGGATGCCCAGCAGATAAAGGCCCAGCAGGATCAGTAAAATGCCCTGAAGGATGGGAAGAAAGAGTCCGACCACACCGAGTGCAATGAGGAGAACCCCAAAGATGGTGCGCAATACACCTTTCAAAAGCCGCATGGACTATCTCGGTCTGGATGAATTCGGTATGTGCATGGTACAGTTTACCATAACACATGCACAGATACGAAATCGCGTATTCCGTCGGGAGTTCGGGATGGGGTATGGGTCTCCCGTCCCCGGGACCGGATACCGGTAGCCACCGGGGTCAGGTCTCAGGTCCCAGGTGTCGGGTCTCAGCAAGACCAGCATCGCATGGGCTGGGGATAGCGCATGACTGCATGGGAACCCACGGTGTCCCGTTGCCTGTCCCGATCCCGGAGATCCGCGACTTGCATACACCAGATAAACGATTTAATATAAAAATGGCTGTTTCCGAGACGTAGTATTAAAAAGATTGTATGTGATTGTGTATCTGTGGATCATAATCCACGATGGAAATGAATCAATATGGTGTGTGCCATCGTATGCCATACCGTTGCATTACGTTCATTTTCCTCTAACTTGTCCACCCTCTTCGGACAGTCCCGGCCCGGTGGTGATCTGTGGTTCGACCCCTCCGAAGAGTTATTCTGCTGGATGTAGGAGGACACCTGCATGAGTATGACCTGTTCACACTGCGGCTGGGAAGGTCCGGACAACCACGCTGAACGCCTGTGTCCGAAGTGTTACCATCCGTTGTGGACCTGGAAACACGGGGACACGGTGGGTCCGTACCGACTGGAGCGACTGCTTGGCGCAGGCAGTTTTGCGGAGGTCTGGTTGGCCACCCATCAGATGCTTGGAATTCCCCGGGCATTGAAGCGGTTGCGCATCGAAGAGTTACTGTTGCACTGGACGCCCAAGGTGTTAGAAGACTTCAAGAAACGTTTCGTCCGTGAAGCACAGATTCAGGCGAAACTCCTGCATGAAAATATCGTGCATGTGCTGGAACTCAGCGAATGGGCGGGTGAGATCTGGATGATTATGGAATACTGTGAAGGCGGGACGTTGCAGGAATATCTGCGGTCTCGCAAGATCCCCCTCAGTGAGTCACTGCAGATTGTCAAACAGATGCTGGCAGGTCTGGATTTTGCCCATCGACATGGGGTCGTACATCGGGACATTAAGCCCAGCAATATTCTGAAAACCCAGCGGGTTTGGAAAATCGCCGATTTCGGCATTGCCAAAGCGATGGACAGCCTGCACCTGACGCAAACGGGCAGTCGCATGGGGACCCCATATTATATGGCGCCGGAGCAGTGGAAAGATCCCAGCCGCGTTGGACCGGCCTCGGACATTTACAGTGTGGGATGTATCCTGTACGAACTTGTCGCCGGACATGTGCCGTTTGGAGGAAACACGCTGCCGGAAGTGATGCAGGGACATCTGCAGAAACCTCCACCGGAGATTCCGGATGCCCCGCGGTGGCTCGTGCGTATCATTGAACGTGCACTGGCCAAAGATCCGAACGACCGGTTCGAATCCGCCGGGGAGTTCCTGGACGCCCTGCACGAATTTACCGGCCGGTTATCGGCCACGGTACCACTTCAGAAGCCCCGGCCTGCCGTGAAAATGCACGTGCGGTCACTCGGCGCCGAGCAGATTCACACGAGTTGGGTCACGGGAGTCGATGTCCATGAGGCGCAACCGATCATTGCCACGGTGGGAAACGATGGATGGGTGCGGTTCTGGGATCGTGAACGTCGGCAGGTGGTCGAACCCGCGATCCACATGCCGGCTGGACTGTTCCGGGTGTATTTTACTCCGGGCGGCCACGGGATCGTGGTGATCGATCTGGAAGGCAGTCTGTACTGGTACGGGTATCCCGACGGTCGTCAGGTCAAACACACCCTGCGACTCCAACCGCCGACTGCGGCCGCGGTCAGCGCACATCGGTTTCACCTCCTGCTCGGAAGTAGCCGGGGCGTTGTCGAGATGTGGGATCTGCGCCTGCGTGTGCGGATTACGGAAGTGACAGTCCATTCCCGGTCGATCGTCAGTATGGACTTTGCACCGGACGGGTATCGATGGGCTTCCATCGATCAGGGCGGCCATTTGCTCATATGGGACCTGCGAACCGGTCAACCGTTCCGTGAGACGCAGTTACCCAGAGGGGTGCCTCTGACGATGATATGGCATCAGAATGGGTGTGAAATCCTGATCGGTGCGCAGGATGGCGAGATTGTGAGTTACGATATTGAAAAAGACCGGTGGGCAGTCCATGCCGCATTGAATGTTCCCGTTCGGGCGATGTGGGCGGATCCGCAGGGGGAGTACCTGTACATCCTCAATGCCCAGGGCGATCTGTTGCTCTGCGATCTGGAAACGTACCAGATCCTCGATCAGAAACCGTTGCATACCGGAACGATTCTGACGTATACGTACGTTCCGGAACGCGGGGAACTCTATGTGGGAACCGCAACCGGACACCTGTTTCTATTTGCCATCGGATTGGCGACCGAATCACGCGCGTCGACTTCCGATTCCCTGGCCTCCCGGCAGACGCTGGACTCCTCCCCGGACCTTCCGGCGAAGCCACAGAGTGAAACCGTCTCCTGACGTATGTGTGACCCGGCACGGCCACCCGACCGTAAGTAAAAGCCGGGATCGGGACAGGCCATGGGACATGCGCACCACCGGATCCACCGGTGTGTCGGTGGCCACCGGTCTCCGGTCCCGGGTGGCGGGTATTTAGGTCTCAGGTCCCAGGTGGCAGGTGGCAGGTATTCCGGTGGCAGGTATTTGCGACGGGAGACGGAAGACAGGGGACGGGGC
>CAZIRO010000126.1:0-8514 GCA_964541595.1 uncultured Acidobacteriota bacterium | reverse complement strand
ATCGAAGACGGAGTCGCGAGCCATGCACCCAACTTGACTTTTAACATAACATCTCCGGTCCCAGGTGTCAGGTGTCAGAGAGACCCGACATTTCCGGGCTGGGGATAGCGCATGACCGAATGGGTACCCGCGGTGTCCCATTGTCTGTCCCGATCCCAAGGGCGATCGGGTTGCGAACTTCAGGTCAATGTTGTAGTCTGCAGTTCTCACCCTATTTTCCACTTTGAGGAGGCGGATGGTGATGTGTCCTTGCAGTGATCGGATCCTGACATGGCGACGATGGGGATGGCTCGTCTTCATCGGGGTCATATGGGTGGCCGTTCCGGTCCGGGCATTCCAACCGAAACCCCCTACGACGCCACTCGATCAAAAAGCCTTCTTCCTGCCGGAACTCGCACTCAGTTCACGCAATGTTCCCCTGCACAACATCCTGGATCAGTTGCCCAACCGTTCGGCATGGGAAAACTTCCTCCAGCGATACGACCGGCGATTCCATGTCTTCATCGATCCCCGTTCGGGTGTGCCGACGAATATCATCGGTCCGGTTCCGATGATCCCGGGAACCGGTAAGGGCAATCACGTGACATTGGCGGATGTCAGCCGGCGACTGGGGCGTCGTGTACATGCGATCACACCGGATGTCGTGGGCGAATTGGTGCTGCGCTGGATCGCGGATCACCGGGACATTTTTGCCATCGATCTCGATCAGATCGGTCCGCCGCGGGTGACGCAGGTCAATACGTATCTCTGGCAGGTGTATTTTCCCCAGGTAGTTGAGGGTATCCCGGTCCGGTACGCCATGCTCGTGGCCAGTATCAATCACGGCAATATGGTCCTGATCGGAACGGAGAACTGGGGCAATGTCCGCATCGACCCGACCCCGCGCATATCGGCGGAAGCGGCGATGCAGCGGGGATTCGCGTACATCGGAGGCCGTCATCCGGAGGACGTCATCTGGAAAGAGCCGGCACTCGAGATCGTACCCGTATCTCCGGGTGCGCGGACTCCGGGGGAACCCTATACGGGCACCGTCGGTGCGGGGTATCGACACCGGCTGGTCTGGGTCTTCGGTGTTCGACGACCCCCCGATCTCGGTCGCTGGGAATTTCAGATCGATGCCCATACCGGAGAGATCATCGCCTTCCAGGATGTGAACCACTATGCGAAAAAACAGATTAAAGGCGGCGTGTACCCACTGTCGAGCACCGAAATCTGCCCGGATGCCCAGCGTTGCGGTGCAATGCAGCTGGATTATCCGATGCCGTTTGCCGATACCGGTCTGCCGGACAATCCGTTCACGAACAGCGCCGGTGTCTTTGATTTTACACTGGGACAGACCGTGACCACGACGCTTCAGGGTCAATACGTGCGCGTTTCGGACACGTGCGGCAATATCTCCGAGAGTTCGATCACGGGCGATCTGGATCTGGGCGGCACAAACGGCGATCACGATTGCACCAGCGGGGGAACCTCTGCGGGCAACACCCCGGCGTCCCGGTCCTGTTTCTATGAATTGAACAAGATCATGGAAATGGCCCGCGGATGGTTGCCCACGAACGCGTGGCTGCAAAGCCAGCTACCGGCCAATGTCAATATTAACGCTACCTGTAACGCGTTCTGGGATGGCGTCTCGGTGAACTTCTACAAAAGCGGTGGTGGTTGTCGCAATACCGGCGAGATCGCGGCGGTATTCGATCACGAGTGGGGTCACGGTCTGGACGACAACGATGCGAACGGGGTGATCAGCAATTCCGGTGAAGCATATGCCGATATTGCGGCGATCCTCCGTCTGCACGCGTCCTGTGTCGGATACGGGTTCTGGTGGACAAGTGATCGCGGGTGCGGCGTCACGTCCGATCTGACCGGATACAACGCCAACGAGGCCCAGGTTGGCCCGAGTCACTGTGACCTGGACTGTTCCGGCGTCCGGGATGCAGACTGGGACAAACACGCCGACCACACACCGGACACCGCACTCGGGTTTGTCTGCAATTCGTGTAGCGGCGGGAGCGGTCCCTGCGGTCGACAGGTACACTGTGCGGCTGCGCCCACACGCCAGGCGGCATGGGATCTCGCGGCCCGTGATCTGCAACAGCCTCCGTTTAACTACGATTGGAACACGGCATTCATGATCGCCAACCGGTTGTTCTACCAGGGTAGCGGTAATGTCGGATCCTGGCACGCGTGCACGTGTGACGTGAGTTCAGACGGATGCGGTTCGACGAACGGTTACATGCAGTGGTTGACCGTGGACGACGATAACGGCGATCTGAACGACGGCACGCCACATATGACCGCATTGTTCAACGCGTTCAACCGTCACGGGATCGCCTGTGGCACACCCACGCCAACAAACAGCGGGTGCAGTGGAGAACCCACCACGCCCCCAACGCTGACGGTCACACCGGATCATCTGCAGGTGCACCTCTCCTGGACGCCCGTGCCAGGCGCGACAAAGTACTGGATATTTCGAACAGAAGGACATGCGGGCTGTCAGTTCGGGAAAGTGCGGATCGCCGAGGTCACGGGCACGACATATACGGATACGGAGGTCGCCAATTTCCGACAATACTGCTACGGTGTGGTCGCGGTCGGATCCAATGACGCGTGTTTCACCCCGATGAGCACCTGTACGTGTGCGCAACCCGCACCGGGTCCGTTTGCCGAAGTGACGGATTACCGGATCGTAGACAGTTGCCCGTTCGGCGGACCCAGTGACAACAACGGCATCATCGAACCCGGAGAAACCGTCACGCTTCCGGTGACGATCGAAAATATCGGTATCGCCGACCTGACGAACATCACCGGTACGCTGTCGACCACCACGACCGATGTGACGATCACGGACGATGCCGGTGCCTGGCCGGATCTGCCGATCGGATCCTCGGCGGAGTCCATCGATCATTTTGTCTTTCAGGTCAACGAACTCGCCGGGTGCGGAACCAACATTCTGTTCAGTCTGACGCTGAACTACGACCAGGGGAGCAATCAGAGCGATTTTGCCGTCCCACTCGGAACGACCGGTCCGTGCTACGTATGTACGAGCAATCCGCCGGACTTCGCGCTGTCCTGCGACCCGAACGCGCTCACCATCGGTGCCGGGGGATCCAGATCCACGAATTGTACGATTCGTTCACTGTACAACTTTGTCAATCCGGTGAGTTTGAGTTGCCCGAACGCGCCTCCCGGATTCACGTGTACATTCTCACCGAGCACGGTAACGCCACCGCTGAACCAGAGCGCCGCGAGTCTCCTCGCCATTCAGACGGACAGTACCGTACCTCCGGGACTCTATACCGTGCAGGTGCAGGGGACCGATGGGACCATCGTGCACACATACGATATCCAGGTAACGATTCCGGACATCGTGCCCACCGGCCTGCTCGTGGATTCCGCGCCGTTCCAGGGCACGGGCACGGCGAACGGCAACGGAGTCCTCGAGGCCGGGGAGACGGTGATCGTGGCACCGAAATGGCAGAATCGGTCGGCCACACCGGTGGCGTTTTCCGGTACCGCTGCGCAGTTTACGGACGATACCGGCGCTATTTATCCGATCAACGACAACACGGCGGATTACGGTACCATTCCCGTGAATACGACCGTGGACTGTGCCTCGGCCACCGGAGATTGCTATGTCATGCATCTGCCCGCCCGGAGTCCACGGCCGTTCTTTCACTGGGATACACGGTTCCGGGAGACGAACATATTCGGTGGCATCCGCACCTGGGTCATGCACGTGGGAGACAGTTTTCTGGATGTCCCCCGTTCCAGTTTCCTGTACGTTCCCGTCGAAACGCTACTGCACTACGGGATCACCGCCGGTTGCGGCAATCGCATGTACTGTCCCTATCAGACGCTGAATCGTGCACAGATGGCCATATTCATTGCGATCGCCCATGCGGGCGGGGACGCGAATGTCCCCGTGCGCGGGACGGCGCACGGGCAATCCTACGATTGTGATCCCAACAGCCCGACTGCGCAATCGCTGTTTGCAGATGTGCAGGTCAGCGACTTCTTCTGCCGCCACGTGCACTATCTGTTCGCACAGAACATCACAAGCGGATGTGCACCTGGACTGTACTGTCCATACAATACCATTTCCCGAGCACAGATGGCGATTTTCATTGCCCGTGCGATCACGGGCGGCACGATACCGAGCACGTATACGGACCCGAATACCGGGCGCAGTTACCACTGTACGGATGGTCTCCCGAACTTCTTTACCGACGTCCCGGATACGGCGGTCTACTGCAGTGCGGTACACTACCTGTGGGCGCGCGGCGTGATCAGCGGATGTGCGGCCAACCGATACTGTCCGTTCAGTTCTGTCAATCGCGGGCAGATGGCGCTGTTTATCGTGCGGGCGTTCGGTCTGATGCTGTACGGACCGTAACGTTCGGTCACGGCAACGTCTGCGGGGGTATGCCGTACCGTTTCAGCCACTGGCGCCATACGTCGGGGATCCGCTCAAGGGATACGGCGGCATCCGCATAGCCCCGTTCGATGACGGCTTTCGGCATGCCGAATACGGTGGCCGATCCCTCGGATTCCACGACGATCGTGCCCCCGCGTTCTTTCACGGCACGGGCACCCAGTAAACCGTCATCGCCCATGCCGGTGAGAATGATACCGAATACGTTCGGACCGAAGGCCGCCGCTGCGGACATGAACAGACGGTCCACAGAGGGCGCATAGCGGTCACGACGCTCGCGCGGGTATACTTCAATGCGGACCTGGCGCGCGTGCCGGAAAATCTCCATGTGATGCCCGCCCGGTGCGATGTATACAGTTCCGGGATGAACGGTCTCGCCGTGTTCGGCTTCTTTGACACGGAAATGCGTGACGTGCGCCAGCCGTTCGGCAAAGAGACGCGTGAACCCCGGCGGCATGTGCTGGGCGATGAGAATGGCCGTCCAGGGAAGGTAACAGCGACTCAACAGGAACCGAATGGCCTGCGGGCCACCGGTCGATGCACCGATGACGGTGATCTGCGCGAGTTTCCGGGGTACCCAGACCGGTTCAATAGACGACGGTTTCGGAACCACCGGATGTACATGAACGGTACGTTGCAGGTTCTGAGGTTTGCTGGCGTACGCCGCGATCACCTTCGCGATGAGTTCTTCCCGGATCATGACCAGTTTCGGCGAGATCTGGCCACCCGGTTTCGGAATGAAATCAAAAGCGCCCATCTCCAATGCACGGATCACATTGCGGTCCCCCTCGTGTGCACTGACCACGATCACCGGTTTGGGATGGTGCTGCATGAGCCATCGCAAAAAAGAGAATCCGTCCATCCGCGGCATCTCGAGATCCAGCGTGATGACGTCCGGATCCAGTGCACGGACTTTTTTGATCGCGTGCTGTCCGTCATACGCAGTATCGACGACCTCGATCTGGGGGTGACTGGACAGCATACGCGTGATCGTGCGTCGGTTGAATGCCGAATCGTCCACAACGAGTACCCGGATCTTTTTGCCCACATTCATTTCCGGTACACCATATCGTGTTGAAAATGCACGAGTTGGAACCGATCATCCAGTCCGAGCAGGGATTCAGAGTGTCCGAGCAACAGGAACCCACCCGGTCGGAGGCGGTGATAGAAATTGTCGATGGCCTTCTTTTTTGACGCGGCATCGAAATATATTAAAACATTCCTGCAAAATATGACATCCAGCAGCCCGAACAGTACGAGTTGGGACGGGTCCAGGATGTTGATCTTACCAAAGACGACCATGGACTTGATTTCGTCACGGATGCGGTACCTGCCGTTGCCACAGGGAATGAAATATTTTTCGCGATACCGCTCGAATTCCGGTTCCATGTCGCGAAACGAGTTCGGTCCGTACACGCCCTGCCGGGCCACCTGGAGTGCGCGGCTGGAGATGTCGCTCGCATAGATGAACACCTGTAGATTGCGCGTACAGGGCGTCTCCCGGACGATCATCGCGATCGTATACGGTTCCTCACCGGTGGCGCAACCGGCGCTCCATATGCGGAGCATGGGCACTTCCGACCGTTGCCGTTCTTCGGCGAGCAGGGGCAGGATTTCCTCCTGAAAACACCGGAGTTGTCGTTTTTCGCGAAAAAAGTAAGTCTCGTGGGTCGTCACGAGGTCGATGAGGCGGTCGATTTCTTTTTCGCGATCCGGGTGGTACATCAGATAGTAATAGTACCGTTCCAGATCGGGCAGACTGAGTTCCCGCATGCGGTGGACCAGGCGCCGTTCCAGGGTAAACCGCGCTTCCGGCTGATAGCGAATGCCGGTAATGCGGTAGATGAGGTCGGCAAACGCGTAGAACAGATCATCAGTCAACCGGGGTTGTGCATTGGAAGAACCACCGAATGACCACCGCACGTCTTGCATGGGTCTACCGTTCGGATAAAAAGTCGATCCATTGTTGCAGTCGATACGGTGCATGGGCACGGACGGCAGCACGCCATGTCGGTTTCAGCCGCACGATCGCCAGCCAGTCACTCCATGTACCCGCGTCATACAACCACGGGATGGCCCATTGCGGCAGGGTGGGAAACGCACTCGCGCTCAGTACGGTCATCCAGTCGCCGGAAGACAGCCAGTAGTCCAGGGTATCCTCGTGCTGCGCCAGCCAGGCGTCGGCCCTGTCCGGCGTCAGCCGGGCGATTGTGGTCAGGATCCGGACCTTCAGTGCGGTCTCCAGTTCCGGACGAAACGTTGCTGTTGCAAACGCGAACACATCATCCGCACTGGACCGCATATGCACCATTCCTTCCAGCACTGCGCGTTGTTGTACACTATCGACGCGTGCGTACAGGTCGCTGTAGAACTTCCAGACCGTCGGTGAATCCCAGCGTCCGAGGTGTTTCAGGATCTCGATCTGCACCGGCGGTTCGGCGCGTTTGTAATGATCGATGAGCATCCTGTCCATATCGGGAAAACGGGCTTCGGCCATTCTCCGGATGGCGGCGATCTGGATCCAGATCTCCGGGTGATGCAGCATGGCTTCCAGCACGGCGGGAGCATCGGGCAGGTTCAGGGGGTAATGGCGGATCGCGGTTTCCCGGATTGCCGGATGTTCATCGACCAGTGCGGTTTGAAACCACGTGTGGAGTCGTTCGGTATCGGCCGTTTCCGTGTGGTGATCCACGATACCCTGAATGGCCCGGAACCGGACCCAGGGATCGGGATCCTGCAGGTAATGTTGTGCGCGCTGCATGAAATCGTCCGGTGCCAGCCGGGCTTCGATATCCACCACGACCGCACGTTGCCATCCGTCGGGACTGGTTTGCCAGTCCGCCGTCCGCTGGATGAGGGCGGTGCGCACGCTTTCTTCCGTATCCGTATCAGTGAACCACGTGACGATCAGCTGTTGCAATTTCGCGTCGCGCATCTGCCATGCATTGACCAGCCAGGGCCAGTTCTCCTCCAGAGACTGACGGGGCAACAGCGTATGCATGAGCAGATAATGCGTCTCCGGGTTCAACCGATCCCAGCGCGCGTGGAGGTCGTGCAGTATGGGGGTACCGATGATCGTATGCACGTGCCACACGAGCCAGTGATGCAGGACTTCCGGTTCCTGCATGTGGGCCACCAGGGTCTGCGCCTCTTCGACGGGCAGCGGCTGCATCCATGGAAACAACTGAATGAGCGTTTGCGTCATCAGTGGCTGCGTAAGGTTCCGGATGAGCCATTGTCTCCATTCCGGCCGATTGAGCAGACATCCCCAGTACAGCGCACTTTCCACGATATCTGACGATCGGTGCTGGAGCCATGGGGTGAGGTCGATATCGGACGCGGTCGACGTGGCACTGCACCATACGTGAAACTCCCGCACATACGCGCGCATCCAGTCATCCGGCCATGCCCGACGAAACCAGGCGAGTGTTGCCTGAAGCGTCATTTCCGCCGTATCCGCATCGCGGAGAAAATCAACGGCCCATGCGAATGCGGTTGGATGGAAGAAATGGGCGAGCGAGGCGATCACGGCCGGCCGCAGGATCGGATGGTCACGGAACCGGTCCAGATCGGCCAGGCCGTCAGGGTGACCGATGGCACCGAGTGCGCTACAGACTTCAAACTGAAACCACGGGTCGTCCCGTTGCAGCAGTTGCCGCAGGTAGGGCAGGGCACGTTCGTCGCCGATGCGGCCGAGCGCTTCGATGGCCGCCGTCACGACGTTTGGATTCGTGTCGTTCAGGCGTTGCAATAGACTGTCCACGAGCCGTGCGTTCCGCGTCTGTCCCGCGAGCTGGCACGCAAACAGACGGATATCATCGTGATCGGACTCGAGCAACGACCGCAGCAGTCCCGTGATGGAGCGGCCCTTCTGTACGAGTACCTGCAGCGCGGTGTTCCGGCGGTTGGCGTTTTCATCGTCCCCCATTGCCTGCAGGAGCAACGCGATCAGGCGCGGGTGCGTCTGCGGAACCAGCCAGCGAACGAGCTGGCTGCGGAATTGCCAATCGTCTGAACCCAGGGCAACGTACAGGTCGTTCCAGCGGGGGTCATCGTCGACCGTCGGAAGACCCTGTTGTTCC
>CAZIRO010000125.1:3535-8541 GCA_964541595.1 uncultured Acidobacteriota bacterium | reverse complement strand
GTGGTCGTCTGGCCTTCAGTGACTGCAAACGGTGTACCCGACAATCCGTTACAAAATGTGATGTACAGGCAGGAACGCCTGCTGTACACCCCCGGCAACAGTGCCGGATCCGAATCGTACAGCGCATAGGGGGATGCAAACGCGTAATACACCCCGCCGATCAGGCCATCCGCGACCGTGTACTGTCCGCCGGAACCGGGGTATCCGCTTCCCATGGTGTGCCCGTGAGTGTCCACGATATAAACTCCCGCATGAAATACCGGATCGCGTGTGCTTGCCCGCTCCACCCTGCCTGCGACACGGCCGCCCGGGATGAGGTTGAAATCAATCCCGGTGGTCGTCTGGCCCTCGACCACGGGGACCCCTGTCCCTGTAGGCGGAAAACAGAACCATTCACGAAAAAGAACGGTGCCACAGGGGATCCCATCGTACAGTGTATCGATATACCCGGGTTCTACCGCAATGAGATGGTACGTACCCGCCGCAAGACCGGAAAACGTATAGGCACCACTGTTGTCCGTCAGTGTAAAGTCTACCCAGTTGCCCATGGCATCATACAGCTGAATGGTCACACCCATGATCGGCTGTCCGGTCGTTGCATCGCGAACGGCTCCGGAGATTCCTCCCGTACCCGTCCGAGACCGGTGTTCCGGACATGGGATGAAAAGTCGGTTGAGCACACGGTTCCACCATGCCGGATACGCCTCCGCAAACGACCACGGTTGCGCAGCAGTGGTCAACAGAGCGGGCAGGATGCGTATCCATCGTTTGCGGTCTGGAGCCAGCGTCCGGAGCATCGCAATCATCTGCAGCAAGCGGCGCATCTGTACATGTTCGGCGACCCGTTGCAGCATCCGATAATGGCGATGGTGCATCAGGGGTGCGACCGTTGTTGTTCCCTGTAAGTGGGACTCCCGCATGGGGTATCCCGGATACATCCCCATCAGGAGCACTACTCCGAGCACGACCATTACCATCCGTCGCATCCGTATGCCTCCATCTGCATGGCCGGATCTGTTTGATTAAAGACAATAATTCCTAAAAATTCAAGCCAGAGGCAATGGGACAGGAGGTGCACCGGATCCGCGGGCGGATCAGTGGACACCGGGAACAGATGCCCGGTAGGAGCCACTTCAATCGGTCACTCCTGCACATTTCGGTCCCGAACCCTGGAAGTATCCGGATTTGACCGAACCTGTGCATCCAGATGCTGAATGGCAGCCTGCAGCCACGCTTCGCCCTCACCGCTGAAACCCGTCTGTTCCCAGCGGATGGTACCCGTACGGTCGGTGATCCAGTTGATCGGAATGGCATACCCACCGAGCATACGTCCGACCAGGCCGTATGCGAGAATCACGGGAAACGTATACCCGTGTTCCTCCATGAACGGCGCGATGACCGCCGTGTTCTGGTCCACATTGAACGTCAGAACCAGGACGTCCGAACGATCCCGGTAGCGCTCGTACAGCTGCTGTACATACGGGAGTTCCAGACGACACGGACCGCACCAGGTAGCCCACACGTTGATGAATACAACGCGACCGTGCAGATCGGCGCGGCGCCACACGCGTCCATCCAAACCTTGCAGTTCAAAGTCCGGTATCGTCCGCTGAACCGCTTTCCACAGACCCTTTTCCGGAGAAGATCCCTTTTCCACCCCGCCTGCCTGCAACAGTGACCGCCAGGCCTGCCATCCCTCCGGGGTCCCACCGAGTTTCTCCCATAGACGGTGCACTGTATCGATCGGCACCTCTTTGACAGAACGTGCATATGCCCGATGCAGCGTCTGGACATGTCCGTAGGCAATGAGCGCATCCAGCCAGCGCTGTTCGGCTTCTGCAAGGCGAGCATACCGTTCCCAGTACATTGCCCGGCACATCGCATACGCATTGCGTATCCATTCGGAGGCTTTCGGATCGGGCGCATGTTGCAGCAGTTCAGCATCCATTTCTGCAAGACGCATCCGAACCCGATCGTGGGCACGTTGACGCAGGTCCCGATCGACAAGCAGGCTCCGTCCCAGACAGCGTGTGTATGTCAGCGCGGCGTTTTCCATCTCGGCCCATACGGGACCCCGCAATGACCACCGGTGCATCCGTTCGGCGGTTCGAATGCCCTCTTCCACCAGCGCGGGAATGCGGTCCAATGCGATGCCCCGTTCCAGGAACACACGTGCTACCTGGAATTCTGCCGGCGGCACGATCTTCATTTCATCCGGATTTTCGTGCACTGCTGCGATCAAACTTTCAGCGGTCTGTATCAGGACCGTTGCATCCACGTCCGGGAGATGCTGCAACACCTGCCAGCGTATCCACCACCCATACGGATGCTCCGGCCACTGGCGAATCCACCGGGTTGTCCTCTCGAGCAGCGTCCGGGCGTACGTCCGTTGTTCTTCCGGAGGGGCATCCGGTTTCGGTCGCGGATGCGCCTGCATCCATTGCTGTACGGTATGCCATAGCGCCCACGCGGTATCCCGGAACCGGTGCGCCATCTGATCTTCAACCCACTGGAGGTTCTGCACATCCTGTACATGACTGTACCCCTCATGCAGTACGGTCCACCAGCGAAAATCGTGTACCTGTCGCATGTTCCGCAACCGCAACAGATCGTTCCGGATGCGGGCGCGTACCGTTTCGTGTTCGGCAACGGGAGTTGCCGCGAATTCCAGTTTCCACAGTTCGGTATATATCTCGGGATCCCACACGCTGCGTTGTTCTGTCAGCACCGCGCGCAGGTGTCTCGCATAAGACCGCAGCACTTTCGGATCGTCGATAACCGACCGCAGGTAACGGTACGGTTCCGGAAGAGAAGGACAGTGTTCGATAACCCGGTCGAGATGACTGCGGATGCGGGCCACATCCGGTGCGCCCGGCCGCATAAACAGGATGCGGGCCAGCAGGAGATGTGCCCAGAACATGTCCGGATTGTGGTCCAGCGTCTGTTCAATACGTTGTTGTGCCGCGTCGAACTCCCCTCGATCGATCAGGCTATATGCGTGCATATACCGATAGAGCGGATCATCCGGACGCGCATCGGCCAGACGTGCGTAGTCGTTTCGGACGGCGGCAAACTCGTCATCCGTACCGTAATGGCGCATGAACACGTACCACGCACGATGAACGAACACACTGCGTGGAAACCGACGGCGCAGATTGTACAAAATATGCAGGCCACGTCGTTTGCGTTCAGCAAACGGCAGCCGCCACGGTTCATCGGCGGTGACGATACCTTCCGGGAACACGCTACCTGCCTGCACACCCCAGCGGAGCCAGGGCTGAATGCGTGCCAGTTCCCGGGCCACGGGTTCCTGCGGCGCACACGTCCAGGTTTCCGTGTGACCGGAATCGACCACGGCCCCGATGACGGCGGCTCCCAGCATCAGACAAATGAATGTTTTCCGACACCATAGCCACATGTGTGTTTCTTTCCTGTAGCCAGTATTGAGTCACATGGATATTTTACTTAACAATAGCACAAAGGCGCAACCTCCTTGAATTCTGGAATCGGGACGGGAAATGGGACACCGTGGGTGCCCATGCGGCCATGCGCTATCCCCGGCCCATGGGATGCCCCGTCCCCTGTCTCCCGTCTTCCGTCTTCTGTCTCCTGTCCCGGATACCCGACACCTGAACACCGGACACCCGGGACCTGAGACGCCCATATTTGCTTTTTCCGGGTCGTTCCGTATAATTGGGGCACATCTGAATGGACCGCCCCATGGTCCCCGAAGTGGGGCTGGACGGCCAACCTGGGTGGTCAGGGTATCCCTGCTGGGAGGGTTGGCAATGGCTTTCGTCACAGGACTTGTGTGCCGCGAGTGCGGTTCCCGCTTCGATCCGATTCCCGAGGCCGTTTGCGATCAGTGCCTCGGCCCCCTGGAAGTGCAGTACGACTGGGACGCCGTTCGTGCCCACGTGCGTAAAGAAACCTGGACGGCGCGTACACCCAACATGTGGCGGTACCGGGAGTTGCTGCCCGCCGATCCCGTGGAGGGGATCGGGGACGCCACCGGATGGACCCCCCTGTGGCATGCGCGCCGCCTGGGCACGGTCCTGGGACATCCCCGGGTGTTTATCAAAAACGACGGGGTCAACCATCCGACGCTATCGTTCAAGGACCGACTGGTTGCCGTTTCACTGGCATGGGCACGTCGTGCCGGTATCGACACGGTCGGCTGTGCATCCACCGGTAACCTGGCGAATTCCGTTGCCGCAATGGCGGCACGGCACGGGTTTCGCGCGGTGATCGTCATTCCGGCGAATCTGGAACTCGGCAAGATCATTGGTACAACGATTTACGCGCCCATGGTCGTGACGGTGGACGGCACCTATGACCATGTGAACCGGCTTTGTTACGAACTGGCGGATGCGTACGGGTGGGGCATGGTGAACGTCAACCTGCGGGCGTATTATGGCGAAGGCTCCAAAACGTTCGCATACGAGATCGCGGAACAACTTGGCTGGCGGCTTCCGGACCACGTGATCGTTCCCATGGCGGGCGGTTCGCTGATCACGAAAATTCACAAGGCGTTTCAGGAACTGATCCGACTCGGTCTGGTGGAGGAACGACCGTATCGACTGCACGGCGTCCAGGCGGAAGGATGTGCCCCGATCGTACACGCGTTTCAGCGCGGTGACGACCGAATCCGTCCGGAACAGCCGCGGACGATTGTCAAATCTCTGGCGATCGGGTTTCCCGCGGACGGCCGATACGCACTGCAGACGATGCGCGCGACCGGTGGTCAGGCCGTGGCTGTCACAGACGATGCGGTTGTGGAAGGCATGCAACTACTTGCCCGTACGGAGGGATTTTTCACGGAAACGGCCGGCGGAGTGGTTGTGGCGGCGGCGCGTCAGTTGATCGCACAGGGTGTGGTGGCCCCGCATGAGACGGTGGTGCTCGCCATCACCGGCAACGGTCTCAAGACCCTGGAAGCCGTCGAATCGCATGTCCCACGCGTGTACGGTCCGATTCGACCGAATCTGGACGCGTTTCAGCAACTG
>CAZIRO010000125.1:0-3525 GCA_964541595.1 uncultured Acidobacteriota bacterium | reverse complement strand
CCACCGAACGGGTGGCGTCCGAAGCGGTATAAACGCGTGCACACGAACACGCTGGACGCCGTTGCCCATTGTCCTATCTTTGTGCACGGACGGTGTTCCCGAAGTTTCCATCCCATATCGGCCGCGTGACGGCCTGTGCATGCGGAGTCTTTATTGTCATCGAGGGAGGTCATGGTACGTGTACCCGTGGCCATTGTCGGCGCAACCGGTGCTGTCGGTCAGGCGGTCCTCTGGCTGCTGCGGGATCATCCGTGGTGGACCGTGGACGCGCTGATCGCCTCGGAACGGAGCGCCGGAAAACGTTACCGGGACGTCGTTCGCTGGGTCATGCCGGGACCCATTCCGGACGCGTTCGCCGATCGTGAAGTTCTCGGTCCGGATGCGGACATTCAGGCACCCGTGATCTTCTCATGTGTGCGATCCGATCTGGCGCGTGATCTTGAACCTGTGTGGACCCGCCGGGGCCACTACGTTTTGACGAACGCGAGTGCATACCGGATGCACCCCCAGGTGCCGCTGATGATTCCGGAGATCAATGCGGATCACATTGCGCTGATCCGTACCCAGACAGAATTCCATCCCGGCTGGCTGGTGGCGAATCCGAACTGCGGGGTGTCCGGACTGGCCATGGTGCTCGGCGTACTTGCGCGATACTGGCCCCTGCATCGCGTGATCGTGACGACGCTGCAGGCGGTCTCCGGCGCCGGCCTGGACGGACTGGCGGCAGTTGAAATCGCGGACAACGTGATTCCCTGGATTGGCGGGGAAGAACCCAAACTGGAAACGGAACCGAAAAAGATCCTCGGGACTCTCCGAAACGGTACGGTCGAACTCCATCCGGTGACGATTGCGGCGAGTTGTTTTCGTGTACCGGTACGGCACGGTCATACGCTGTCCCTATATATTGAAAGCACGCCGGAGATGACACCGGAACGCGTTCGTGAGGTACTGCACGCATTCCGGCCCACCGCCGACGTGGCTGTGCTACCCACAGCGCCCGAGCGACCGATCCTCGTGTGGATTTCGAACACCCGCCCGCAACCGGCACTGGATCGGGACACGGACCGCGGTATGACGGTCCACGTGGGTCGCATTCGCGGGGAACCCGGACGCATCCGGTGTGCGGTACTTGTGCACAACCTGCTTCGAGGTGCGGCCGGTGCGGTGGTCCTGAATGCCGAATGGGCATACCATTCCGGTTGCATCGGAGATGGTCGACCATGAGTGCTCCGGCGCGTCGTGTGATCCACAAAGTCGGCGGGAGTGTGCTTCGGGATGCAGAGAGTTTTCACGCAATCCGGGGGATCCTGCAATGGATGCGGGACCCGGCAGTACTCGTGTTCTCCGCCTGTAAAGGCATTACGGACCGATTGCTCCATATTGCGCACATGTGCACCGAAGGCCGACGCAGTGATGCCATGCACTCATTACAGGATGTGCATACGACGCACTTTACCCTTGCGGAGCAGTTGCTGCACCACACGTATCTGGACCGGTACCAGCGGTTTTACCAGCGTATTCGCCAGATCTCACAGGCGATCCTGACGAGCGCGGCGCGGCTGCAGGAAGTCCCCCCGGCGGCTATGGACCGATTCCTGAGCATCGGAGAACTCAGTTCGTCCTACCTGGTGTATCTCTATTTGCGGCAACAGGGGGAACCGGCCGGGTGGGTGGACGCCCGCCGATTTCTCATTACCGATACCCGTTACGGAAATGCCCGACCGTTGTTGCGCGAAACACGCGCCCGCATCCGTCGTGTGCTGACCCCTGCGCTGGAACAGCACCGGTTTGTCGTGGTACCCGGGTTTATCGGCCGATCTGTCACGGGGCGCACGACCACACTGGGCCGGGGCGGATCCGATCTGACGGCAACCCTGATTGCCGTGGGGCTACGCGCCGAGCGGGTGTATCTGTGGACGGACGTTCCCGGCATGATGTCCGCTGACCCGCGTATCGTTCCGAGTGCGTTTACGATTCCCTCGATCCCCTATGAAGAAGCCGTGATCCTGTCCCATTTCGGGGTGAAAAAGTTTCACCCGCGTGCACTGTGGCCGGTATACCGTCGGGGTATCCCCGTGCACATCAAGGATCTGTACCATCCGGACGCCCAGGGAACGACGATCGAACTGCGTGCGGAACTCGCCCGCGGGCTGTTTGTGATCGCTTACCTGCCCCGGGTGACTGTCATTCGTATGGAGTTCCCGCTTTTCGGCCGTCAATCTCTGCTGCGACGTGCGGATTGGATGGCCCGGCGGTTGCAACCACTGGCGATCAGCATGACCCGCTGGCCGCCGTCCATCTCCGTGATCCTGCAAAACGGCGTGGACGAGACCCTCTCTCGCCAGCTGCAACGGTTAAAACCCCATACGCTGCGGGATCATCAGGGTGCACTCGTCCTGCTCATCGGCCGGGATATTGACCATTCCCGATTCTGGTCCGCACTGCAGGACTGGGATGCGAAGATCCTGCATGACTGGGCAACGTTTCATATCCTGCCCATTTTGATCCCGGCGGAACAACTGGAAACCTGCATCCGGACGCTGCACAACATGTGTTTTGCGGTGGGATGATGCGGGGGATCTATATTCGCGTGCCCGGGAGTATCGGCAATGTTGGACCCGGATTCGATACGTTTGGTCTGGCTGTCGGGCTGTACCTGCACGTGTGGGCGCAACCGGCCGCGAAGCCGCAATGGACGTTTCACGGAGAAGACGCGGATCGGCTGGCCGCATCGGAAACCCACCGCATTGCAACCGCAATGGCCCACGCGGCAGCTGCATGGAACGTCGAGCTGCCCGTACTCGCGATTCGTGTCTGGAACGAACTGCCCGTGGAACGGGGACTCGGGGGCAGCGGTGCGGCAGCACTTGCCGGAATCGCCCTCGTTGCCGCATTCCGGCGACGCGCCCGAAAACCCCGGCCGGACTGGCTGGATCTGGCCATCGCCATGGAAGGTCATGCCGATAACGTGGCCGCGTCATTCTATGGCGGACTGACTGTCAGTGGATGCCGGCAAAACGGCACCTGGTGGACCCGATCCGTGTACGTCGGTCGCATCCGGCCGGTACTGCTCATCTGGCCTCCCTGGTCAATGGCAACGGAAACGATGCGGGCAGTGCTGCCGGCGCATTATCCGAGAGACGTCGTCGTGCGCCAGTTGCAGATCGCCTGCGGTCTCATTCTCGCACTGGACCATCCGCACGCCTGGCCACCCCCGGATCTGCTGGACGACGCACTGCAGATGCCCTATCGGCTGCAACATATGCCGGACGCTGCCCGCATCATTCGCACCGCACGGGCACGGGGTATGCCTGCCGTGCTGTCCGGCGCCGGACCGACCGTGGCCGTATTTCCCCGCAGCCGGCAACAGGCACGGGAGTTCATTCAACTGCTGCAACGGGACGGACAATATGCGCGCTGGCGCTGGCGACTGACCCGTGTCAGTGGACACGGCATGCATCTGGAATCCCGCACCCGACCGCCGCGGATTCGCACATCCACACTGTGCGCTCCGCACCTGTAAAC
>CAZIRO010000124.1:0-8558 GCA_964541595.1 uncultured Acidobacteriota bacterium | reverse complement strand
GGATAGCGCATGACCGCATGGGGACCCACGGTGTCCCATTGCCTGTCCCGATCCCTGAGGAGTCCTGAGAGCGGGGCAGGCAATGGGACCAGGAGATGCATTGGTGGCAGGTATTCAGGTCTCGGGGCCATGCAGAGGCGTAACCTTCTCTATTCCCTCCTGCGCCACTGTCGATACCGCCGGACGTTGCGAAGGTGTTCGCCGTACGTGCGGGCGAACCGATGGCCTCCGGTGCCGTCCGCGACGAAATACAGCCAGTCCCCCGCGGCGGGATACAGCGCTGCCCGCAGCGACGCCAGACCTGGATTGGCGATGGGACCGGGCGGCAGACCGCTGTACTTATAGGTATTGTACGGCGAATCGATCGTCAAATGCGCGTACTGGAGCGGCACCGGTTGAATTCCCCGCAGTCGCCATGCATAAATGACCGTCGGATCACACTCCAGACGCATGCCCCTGCGCAAACGGTTGTGAAACACGGCGGAGACCATGGGCCGTTCCGCACGTTTCGGCGTTTCCTTCTCGATCATGGATGCCAGCGTCACCACCTGACGCACGGTCCAACCGAGTTCCCGGGCCCGTTGGGTCCATGCGGGACGCCACTTTTGACGAAACGTCCGGACCATGCGAAAGAGCACTTCATCCAGGGTGGCATCGACAAAGAAAGTATACGTGGACGGAAACAGGTACCCTTCCAGGTCGGGCGCTTCCGGGTCGAGGTCCTGAATCCAGGCGACGACGTCCGGGTCGCGCATCCGCTGCAGAATCACGGTCTCCGATCCGAACCCCATACGCGCGAGATACCGGGCGACATCGAACCGGTCCCACCCTTCAGGAAAACGGAGGACACGCACGATGTAATCCCCGTGCAGCAGGTGGTCATGGATATCGCGCGTGGACAGTGTTCCCCGGAACTCATACAATCCCGCGCGGATGCGGCGATCCGTTCGCTTCCAGCGGAAATACCATTCAAGCCACTGTGGATGTCGCACGACTCCGGCATCGCGAAGGATGCGCACGACTTCTCGCAGGGAAGCACCGGCGGGAATCCGAACGCGAACCGGCCGATTGAGCGTGCATTGCGGCCGATCCCACAGTTGATTGATCACCCACCAGCCGGCTGCCGCGCTCCCGATCACCAGAACAAGCAGGCCGACCAACAGGGACATCACCCGCCGACGGACGGAGGCACGGTTGTTTCGCATGCGTACACCCCACTCCCGGAGGGGTTATATCATCCACGCGATCCCACCGGTCAGTACCAGAATACTGATGATATCCGCCACGAACCCCGTGCGCATCATTTCACTCAACCGCACGTGGCCGGTACCGAACACGATCGCATTCGGTGGTGTCGCGACCGGTAACATGAACGCCATGCTGACACCCAGGGTGACGCCGAAGACCAGCGGCCAGACGGAAATTCCGAGATCCTGTCCGACGGTAATCGCGATCGGAATGAGGAGATTGGCACAGGCGGTATTCGATATCAACTCGGTGACCCATACGGCCAGCATCACACCGAAGAAGACGACGAATCCGCGCAGGTGTTCCGCACGGGACAACCAGGGCGCGAGCATCTGTTCCAGCAGGCGCGTGCGAATGGCCATGGTTCCGAACGTCAACCCCCCGCCGAAGAGCAACAGCGTATCCCAATCGATCGTGCGCAGATCGTCCGGCGTGAGCATGCGCGCTCCGGACGCCGTCGGGACCCAGAACAGGACCCAGCTGATGAGCACTGGCGGTACCGCTGCCGGCCAGTGGGTACGCAGCCATTCACTGACCGGGTGCGAGGGTCCGAGCGTATGTCGCACCAGATCCGGTCCGAACCACAACAGGATCAGCGCCAGGAACGCGTACAGTGCCACCCGACCGTCTCGGGAGAGTTGCGGTGCCGAAGTATCGGCCCGGATTCCCGCGTGCCAGTCCATCCCCCGGAGGTAGCGAAGATAAATCCACCCGTGAATGAGGAAGAACATCGATCCGGCAAGCGGGAGTGCGCGGGCCACCCATTCGAGAAAGGACGGTCCGGTCCATCCGGCCATACGTTCTAACAAACCGAGCGCGATGAGATTGGGGGGTGTACCGACCGGCGTGGCCGTACCGCCCAGACTCGCCGCATACGCCGTCAGCAGAAGCGTGCCGGCCAGAAACCGCGGTCGTGACCGCGCATCGATCTGCTGTCCGATGGCGAGCACGATCGGCACAAGGGTGACCGTGGTCGCCGTATTGCTCAACCACATGGACATCAGAAACACGGCAACGCCCAGGATCCAGGTCAAACGATACGGCGTACGTGTGAAGAACGACCAGCGGATCATGCGCTGTGCCATCCACTCCGCGGTGCCGTGTTTTTCCACGGCACGCCCGATCAGAAAACTCCCCAGGAACAGGAAAATGATCGGATCCGCATAGGCTGTAAACGCTTCACGTACGGGCACGATTCCGAGCAGGACGCCGCCGATGGGGAACAGCAATCCAGCGATCCCGAGGGGCAGGATTTCAGAGACCCAGCAAGCGACCGGGACCCATCCGAGCCACATCAACCGCCGGGCTGGTTCGTCCAGGTGCAGGGCAAACCCCAGGGTGAGGAGCAATTCTCCCCCGACCAGCACGACGACAAAGATCCGCCAACGGTGCATGGACAATCGTATCGGACTCCGCGATGCGGTTCAACATGCAGGATTCCAGAGCCTGTTTTTCAGTCACTGCCCCGAGAAAGCCGTTCCTCGACCCAGGCGCGCACTTCTGCACCGTCCACACGCTGACCGCGCAACCGCCGCATGACGGCCCCCATGACTTTGCCGAAATCCCGAGGCCCCTGCGCACCGATTTCGCGGATGACCGCTTCAATGATCGGTAGCACGTCTTCACGACCGAGTTTACGCGGCAGGAACCGCTCGATAATCGCGATCTCGCGGGCTTCCTCTGCCTGTCGGTCCGCCCGCCCCCCCGCACGATACATCTCCAGGGCCTCCTGGCGTTTCCGGATCATGCGGGTGAGAATCTGGATCTCTTCCTCTTCGGTCAGATCCCGTTGTTTTTCTTTCGCGGCGTATTGCAATTCGGTGCGGACCATTTTCAACACATTGATCTCGTCCCGCCGACGCGCCCGCATGGCCTCTTTGAGTGCCTGTTCAACCTGCATGCCGATCTGTCCCATGATACTTCCCCCCTGGGGTACCCGGATTTCATGCACGGGATCCGTAGCGCAGATGCAATTCCACGGCTTTCGGATGGTGTTCGTGGATAAAATGCAGTTCCGGTATCCTGCGCAGATGCATCCGTTTTCCGAGCATCCCTCGCAACCGCCCGGCCACGCGTTCCAGCGCCGCCTGGACCGAAGCCACATCGTGCGTATTCTCAAGCACACCGAAGATCACGTACGCATGGCGCATATCCGGCGTAAGCAACACCTCGTGGATAGTCACCCACTGCAGTTCCGGGTCCGCAAACTCCTGTAACAACAGTCGCGCGAGTTTCTCGTGCAACTCACTGGCCACTCGCTCGCGCACGCGCGGTCGTACCATTGACATGACTCCGTTTCGTCAGGCATGCGTACCCGACACGGCCCGGTGATCTTCCTTTACCCCGCCGGCTGTTGCGCAGACTGTGCGGTGGCCACCGTGGTTGGGGCAACTTCTTCCAGGGTGTACACCTCGATGAGGTCTCCGACTTTGATGTCCTGGAAATTCGCCAGTGTGAGCCCGCATTCGTATCCCTGCGCCACCTCGCGTACGTCGTCCTTAAACCGTTTCAGGGACGCGATCGTGCCGTCATAAATGACCACCTGGTCCCGGATCAGGCGCGCACGCGCACCCCGCACGACTTTCCCCTGTTGCACGAAACAACCGGCGACGACACCGACGCCTTTAATCCTGAACGTCTGCCGCACTTCCGCGACGCCGAGTATGCGTTCCTCGACGCGCGGTTTCAGCATACCCTGCATGGCCGCCCGGATATCCTCGATGATGTCATAGATCACACCGTAGAACCGCATTTCCACGTTTTCCTGTTCTGCCTGCTGCCGCGCACGCGCATCCGGACGCACGTTAAACCCGAGGATGATCGCATTACTCGCGGCGGCGAGCAACACATCACTCGCGGTAACGCCACCGACGCCGGCGTGAATGATGTGGACCTTGACCTCTTCAACGTCGAGTTCCTGCAACGCCTGCCGAAGCGCTTCCAGAGACCCCTGCGTATCCGCTTTCAGAATGATCGGGAGTTCCTGCACCTCGCCCCGTTTCAACCGGGCGGACAGGTCCTCCAGACGGAACCGCCGCGCACGCCGCATCTGTTCCTCGATCTTTTCACGGCGCAACTGCGCGATCTGACGCGCCTTCTGCTCACTCTGTACGACCTGAAAGATATCCCCGGCCTGCGGAACATCAACGAATCCGAGGACCTCTACCGGCATGGACGGGAGCGCTTCTTCCACCCGCTGACCACGGTCATTGAACATCGCGCGCACCCGCCCCCAGGTCGCACCGGCGACGAACACCTGTCCGACTTTTAACATACCGTTCTGCACCAGCACCGTCGCGATCGGTCCCCGTTTCGGATCCAGTCGCGATTCCAGAATGATTCCCCGTGCCGGGACTTTCGGATTGGCCTTCAGATCGAGCAGATCGGCGACCAGCAGCACCATTTCCAGCAGGTCCTGAATGCCGATTCCCTGTTTTGCCGAAATCGGCACCGCAACCGTATCGCCGCCCCACTCCTCAACGAGCAGACCCACATTCGCAAGTTCACGTTTGACCCGGTCGACATCGGCGTTCGGCTTATCGATCTTGTTGATAGCCACAACGATCGGTGTATTCGCCGCCCGTGCGTGGTTGATGGCCTCGATCGTCTGCGGCATCACGCCGTCATCGGCGGCCACGACCAGGATGACAATATCCGTTGCTTTGGCCCCCCGGGCGCGCATTGCCGTGAAGGCCTCGTGGCCCGGGGTGTCGATAAACGTGATACGCCGACCGTTGATCTCGACCTGGTATGCGCCGATCCGCTGGGTGATGCCACCAATTTCCTGTTCGGCCACATTGGTCTTCCGAATGCGGTCAAGGAGCGTGGTCTTTCCGTGGTCCACGTGTCCCATGACCGTTACCACCGGCGGACGTGACACGCGATCTTCCGGGTGATCTTCAACCGCTTCTTCCAGCAGAAGTTCCTCTTCCAGCGTCACCGGCTGGGCGATCACACCGAACATCTCGGCGACTTCAACGGCGAGGTCGGTCGGGACCACCTGATTGACGGTCATCAACCTGCCTTTCTGCATCAGTGCCTTGATGACGATATTCGGTTTGACCCCCAGACGCTGGGCAAGTTCCTTGACGGTCAATCCTTCCGGGATGGTGATCTCGCGGATCTCCGTGGGTTCGGGCAGGATAAACTCGTCGCGTTTCCTCGGCAACGTCAGTTCTTTTTCCCGTTCCTCACGTTCAACGACGGGTTCCGGACGGCCCTTGCCCTTCCTGCGTTCCGGTTTGGGAGGTGGAACGAACGGCGCATGGGGGGCACGCGCGGACGGTTCACCCTGGGCGCGCGCGGTCCACTCGCTCAAACGTGCACCGCGACGCGGGCCGGTGCGTTCCGTGGAACGCTCCCGCATCGATACATAGTCGCGCCGTTCGGTCACATGCCGCAATTCCTCGCGGAAATGCCGTTTCCGGCGGCGACGATCCATCGGACCCCGGTACGGCCGCGCTCTTCGTTCTCGCGGGGGTCGACGCGGCGCGGCCGGTTCTTTCGGTGGGGGTTCCGGTTTGGACACCGGCTCCGCAGCGGCCGGTGGTGATGGTGGCAGCGTTGGTTCCGATACCGGTGTCGGTTCCGGCGCGGACACCGGTTCGGGGACTACCGGTTCGTCCGGTGCAGGCACGGCCTCCACGGGTGGGGATTCCTCCGGCGGCGACGCAGCCGCTTCCGCGACCTCCTCTACGGGCACGGTTTCTGCCGGTGCGGTTTCTTCAACCGGCGTTACCTCTTCAGCCGCCGGCGGTGCAGAAACTTTTTCCTCCTCCGGCGGTGTTTCATGCTCGGACGTGATCACAAGCCCCCGCTGAATATAGTACTGTTTCACCTTTTCAGCCGTGGCCTCGTCGATCACACTGGCGTGCGAGGTGACCAGCACACCCAGACCGTTCAATATAGTAATGATTTCCTTACTGGGTCGTCCCAGTTCTCTGGCGAGTTCAAACACGCGCATGGTCCCACTTATCCTCCTGCCGGTGAAGTCGTCGCAGTCGCCGTTTCTTCAGAAGCGGCCGTCTCCGCACGTTCGGTGTCCGTCACCGGTTTGATCCGGCCGCGTGTGTATGCCCGAAGAATGTCTTTGGCCTTTCGGGCGAGTTCGTACGTCATCCCGGACACCTGCATGATGTCCTCCACGCTCGCCTGAATGAGGGGCATCAGCCGGTCGTACCCGGCCGCGATCATCTGCTGAATCAGTTCCTCCGGGAAATCATAACGACAACGCAGGATCTCGTAAAACGTTTCGACGGACGGTGTGACCCCGAACTGTCCCTCTTTTTGACTCGCGCGGATCACTTCGATTCGCCATCCGACCAGCCGTGATGCCAGTTTGACGTTTTGCCCGTTACGTCCGATGGCGATCGACAGCTGATCGTCCGCAATGACCGCTTCCAGTACCCGTTCCCGTTCGTCCAGAACGTGCACCTCCAGCACCTTGGCCGGTTTCAACGCATTCGCTGCAAACTCACAGATGTTGTCCGACCACTGGATGACGTCGATCCGTTCCCCGTGCAGTTCATTCATGATCGCCTGAATGCGACTCCCCTTTACACCCACACACGCGCCAACCGGATCGATGTGCGGATGTTTCGAATATACGGCGACTTTGGCCCGTTCTCCCGGCTCCCGCACGATACGTACGACCTCCACCAGTCCCTGGTAGATCTCTTCGATCTCCATTTCCATCAAACGGTAGATGAAATCCGGATGCACCCGGGAAACGATCAACTGCGGTTCATCATGTTCGTAAATCTTCACAAGCAGGGCCCGGACGTAATCTCCCCGTTCGAACCGATCCCGGGGCAACTGGAACTCTTTCGGCAGCAGGGCTTCGGTGTCCGCGAGTTCCAGAATGACATCACCCTTCCACACCGCCTTGACGCGACCGGTGACGATCCTGCCGATCTGATCCCTGTACAGACGATAGATCCGTTGATGCTCGGCCTCCCGGACCTTGTTCAGGATCACCCGTTTCGCGATCTGCACGGCTTTCAACCGTTCGAGAACATTGCTCTCAAACGGTACTTCGATCTCCGCACCGATCTCCACGTCAGGATCGATCATACGCGCCTCTTCCAGGCTGACCTCTGCGTGTGGCCGTCGCACCTCCTGTACCACCCGTTTCCGCATGAACATGCGGATCACCCCCTCCTGACGGTCCAGGCGGACGACAAGTCGATCCCCGCCGGGACGAACCAGCTTCTGCGCGGCCGTCTGAACGGCGTCTTCGATGGCTTCAATCAGGTATCCCGGATCGATGCCTTTTTCCCGGGAGACCTGTTCAATGGCCGCAATCAATTCTTTGCTCATTGAAGTTTCACCTCTTTGCAAAGCGAGATTTTTCACTCAAATTTAAGGTGTTTCCACGGGTTCGGCCAGACGGACCTTGTGGACCTGCGTCCAGACAAAGGTTTCGTATCCGTCGGCCGTTTGAATCACCAGGGACTCGGGCGTGAAATCGTGTAGACGACCTTCAACCACCCGCGGTCCCCGATCCGTACGTACCCAGACCCGAACGGGCCGGCCGCGTGCCCACTGAAATTCGCGCACACTGCGCAGTATCCGTTCCACACCCGGCGAGGACACTTCCAGACGCCAGTCTCCCGGGAAGATCTCGTCCCAGGGAATGGCCGCCTGTAAGCGTCGTGTCACCCGGGTGCACAATACGAGATCGACACCGCGTGGATGGTCCAGCGCAATTCGGATCAGCGTATACCGCCCCTGGCGAACATCGAGATCGACCAGAGTCGCCCCGAACTCGGCCAGTACCGTTTCGACCCGGGACGCCAATCGCGTCCAGGGTCGACGTGCAAAGGGATCAACCGCCATGGGTCATCCGTTACCGTCAGGGGATTCCGTCGGTGAGCCGTCGTGCAGTCAAAATCACAGGCGCAGACAAACCCCATCTGGACCCGACGTGACATTATATTCTAAGGAAGCACGCGGACCTTGGCAACTGTAATTGTATTTCGGGGTCGGGACAGGCAATGGGACATCGGATGGACTGCATGTGAGTCCGCGGTCAGGGGCCGGGGGGCAGGTATCAGGTCCCAGGTGTCGGGTGTCAGGTATTCAGGTGTCAGGTCCCAGGTGTCAGGTGTCAGGTTCCGGGTGTCGGGGACGGGGACCTGGGATGGTGAATGGCCGAGCCGCCTGAAGGGGAGCGTTGGTTAAAGGGCAAACCATACCTGCACTCCCTGTGGACTCCGTGACTCCGTGGTGCAACGACCCTGTTGCAGATGCGCTATTGAAAAATGCAAATAGTAGTTCGTATATTTCACTAAAAATTGCACACATTGCAC
>CAZIRO010000123.1:0-8562 GCA_964541595.1 uncultured Acidobacteriota bacterium | reverse complement strand
GACGACGGACGTATGGACGTTTCGTATTGACCGGACGCGACCCTGGGTGGCGCACAACCTCCTGCCCGCCGTTGCGGTTGCGCGGTACTGGCTGTGCGCGGGTCCGGAGACGGTTGCACGCGCGCTGCGCAATTTCCGCCCACCCCCGCATCGGGGACAGGTAATCGATTTCCCGTCCGGATGGACGCTCATTGATGACAGTTACAATGCCAATCCGGTTGCCGTAGAAGTGGCGCTTCGCTGGTTCGGTGAATGGCCCGCCGCACGGCGTGGTGTGGTACTCGGCGACATGCTGGAACTCGGGGAACAGGAACAGTACTGGCACGCCGCCCTGGCCGAGCGTGTGGACTGGACGCCGTTTCAACGGATCCTGCTCGTGGGCACACGCATGCACACCCTGTACGAGCGATTGCATGCGCGCTTCGGTTCGGCATGCACGTGGTATACCGATGTGGACGCACTGATCGCCGCCTTCACCGAAGAGGTGCGGCCCGGAGACGTCTGGCTGGTCAAGGCGTCCCGCGCGATCCGCCTGGACCGCCTGGTGGCGTCACTCATGGAACGGGAAGGAATGCGGAGGACCCCGGATGATGTATGAACTCGCCGGATGGCTCCAGGACCTGTGGGACGCGTTTCGTGTGTTCCGATACGTCACCGTGCGCACCGCCATGGCGATCCTGACCGCACTCGGGGTTGCACTGCTCTTCGGGCCCATGTGGATCCGCCGCTGTCGCACATGCGGTTGGGTGCAGTATATCCGCGAGGAGGGACCGGAAACCCACCGAACAAAGGCCGGTACCCCCACAATGGGCGGTGTTCTCATCGTGCTGGCCATATCCGGCGCCGTGCTGTTATGGGCCAATCTGCGTACGGTATACATCTGGTTGTTGCTCATCACCCTGTGGAGTTTCGCACTGTTCGGATTCATCGACGACTGGCGCAAACTGCAGCGTCGCCACAATCTGGGCCTTCGCGGTCGCACGAAACTGCTGTTACAGACGGGAGCGGTGCTCGGACTGGCGGCCGTATTGATGTGGTTGCGTGCGCACAGCGCGTTTTCCACAGAAGTGTGGTTTCCCTTTTTGAAATGGCTGCATCCGGATTTTGGATGGGTGTATCCGATCTTTCTCTGGCTGATTCTTGTGGGATCGTCCAATGCGGTGAACCTCACCGACGGTCTGGACGGCCTGGCCATCGGATCCGTACTGTTCGCGTCTGCATCCCTGATGGGATTCGCCTACGTTGCCGGTCACCGGGTGTTTGCGGCATATCTGAACATTCTGTACGTGCCGGCGGCGGCGGAGGTCACGATTTTCTGCGGCGCGATGGTCGGCGCGAGTATCGGATTTCTCTGGTACAACGCATATCCCGCCGAAATCTTTATGGGGGATGTCGGCGCACTCTCTCTCGGTGCCGCGCTGGGTATGGTCAGTGTCCTCATCAAACAGGAAATCGTCCTCGTCATGATCGGGGGATTATTTGTTCTGGAAGCCCTTTCGGTCATCATTCAGGTATGCAGTTACCGGATGTGGGGGCGCAGAGTATTTCGCATGGCCCCGTTGCACCACCATTTTGAAAAACTCGGCTGGCCGGAGAGTAAAGTGGTCGTACGGTTCTGGATTCTGGCGTTTTTGTTTTCACTCCTCAGTCTGACCACCCTGAAACTGCGTTGATCCTGCGGAGCGGTGATTCGGTGACGCGGACGGCATCGTGTTCGGCGACGGATCCGGTCGACACCCGTATGGACCGGCCGGTACGTCTGGAGGACGTGACCGGTGGTCGGCGGGTACTCGTGCTCGGTCTGGGCCAATCCGGGATCGCCGCACTCGATCTGCTGCTCGAGCACGGCCGGTGCGCTGCACTGGGGGTCGCGGACGAACGGCCCCTGCGTGCGTTGCAGCCCGTACAGCGACGGCGCTGGCGTGCATTCCACGCGGCCGGTGTCACCGGATGGTTTCACCCCGACGATCTGCGGTGGTTGCGCAGCTGGGATCTCGTTGTCGTATCGCCGGGGTTTCCGCCGTGGCACCCCTGGTTGCAGGCCATTCGTGCCCGGGGGATCCCGATCATGACCGAATTCGAACTCGGATACGTGGCCGCGCCACCGGGATACTGGATCGGGATCACGGGCACGAACGGGAAAACGACCACCACGCAATGGATCGGCACAGTACTCGCGCATGCGGGACTTCCCGTTGTCGTGTGCGGCAATATCGGGCAGCCGGTGGCCGCGGCGGTTCGGCGTGCCAGACCGGGGAGTTACTACGTGGTCGAACTCAGCAGTTTTCAACTCTACTGGGCCCGGTATTTTGCGCCGGATATCGGCGTACTGCTCAACATCGATCAGGACCACCTCGACTGGCACGAAACGCCGGACGCATATGTCACTGCCAAACTGCGGTTGTTTGCCCGTCAACGGCCGGACCAGTGGGCCATTGTCAACGCAGACGAAACTCATCTCTGGGATGCGTACCGTCTCATCCCCGGTCGACTGATCAGTTTCGGTATCCGGTATGGCGGGGTTCCCGGTGCCGGGCTCCGGAACGACTGGATGGTACTCTGGTGGGAACGTCCATGGCCCATCGGGCATATCCGTCGGCTGCCCGTCCGGTGGACGTTCATGATCGCGAATGCGCTGGCGGCCGTGTTGACCGGTGTGGTCGCCCATCTGCCGCTGTCTGTATTGCGCACCGCCCTGCCCCACCTGCAACCGCTGCATCACCGGTTACAGTGGGTGGACCGCATTCGCGGTGTGGACTTTTTTGACGATTCGAAAGCGACCAATGTACATGCACTGCGCTGGGCCCTGCAAAGTCTTCCCCAGCGGGTGGTCCTCATCGCCGGCGGTCAGGGAAAACACCAGGATTTCACACCGGTACGACACGTCATTGCCGCGAAGACGCGTGCGGTGGTACTGATCGGAGAGAACGCACCGGAATTGCATGACGCCTGGCGCAACACCGGTGTGCCCATCGTCCGGGTGGCCACCATGCAGACGGCGGTCGAACGGGCGTTTGCCCTCGCGCGTCCCGGGGATGCGGTACTGCTCTCCCCCGGATGTGCCAGTTTCGACATGTTCCGGGATTACGCGCATCGGGGACAGGTCTTCCAGGCAGCCGTTCGTCAACTGCGCGAACGGTTGCATCCGTTAACGTGTTCAGACAGTCCCGGGGAGTGAACAGTATGGTTCACTGGACACGTGAAGCCGTGGGACTCGCATCGATCTGGACGGTACTCGTCGGGATTGGCCTCATTATGGCGAGCAGTGCACCGGTGATGATTGCACAGGACCGGTTTGGCGACCCCCTGTTCTTCTTCAAACGGCAGGTGTTCTATGCCGCTGTGGGTCTGATCGCACTGATCGTGTGCATACGGATCCCGTACAACCTGTGGTTATACCCGACGGTCATGCGCTGGATTTTTCTCGGCTGCACGGTCGGTCTCATCGCCGTCCTGTGGCTACCCCCGATCCGCAGCGCGCACCGCTGGATCCGTCTCGGCCCGCTTTCGTTGCAACCATCGGAGTTCGCCAAACTCGGGCTGATCCTGTACCTCGCGTTCCTCGCGCATCGTGCCGGACGTACCGGATTCCGTCGCTGGCAGGCCACGACGGCGTACGCGTTGATCGTACCTGCGCTGTGGGCATTGCTCATCCTGTGTGAACCCGATCTCGGCAATGGAGTCATCCTGCTCGTGCTTGCCGGTCTGCTCGTCTTCATTTACGGAATACCCATGCGGGTGCTCCTGCTGGGCGGCGGTGTGCTGGCGATCCTCATCGGAATCGCGTTTACGGTATGGGTGGATCCGCCGCAATACTGGATCGAGCGTATTCGTGCCTATCTCGAACCCGAAGCGTATCGGCAGACAGCGGCGTATCAACAATACCAGGCCATGATCGCTCTCGGACATGCGGGGCCATGGGGGACCGGTTTCGGGCGGGGGATGCAAAAACTGTTCTACCTGCCCGAATCGTATAATGACTACGTATTCGCAGTCCTGGGCGAGGAACTCGGGTTACCCGGAACACTCGCCGTGACACTGTTATACTTTGTACTGTGGATCCTGGGCATTCGTGTGGCCCAGCGCGCCTGGACGCCCGCGGGATCGTTGATGGCCATGGGGATTGCCTGCTGGATCGCGTTGCAGGCATTTTTGAACATCAGTGTCGTCACCGGTCTGCTGCCGTCCAAGGGCGTCGTGTTGCCCCTGATCTCGTACGGCGGATCGGCGCTGGTGATCTTCTCCGCGGCCATGGGGATTCTCATCAGTATTGCGAATCATAACTTCTACATGGGCGAATCGGATGCCGCACCATAAGGCCGCGCCGATGTCATCCGGATCGGAACTGCGCGTCGTCCTGACCGGCGGCGGAAGTGGTGGACATCTGTATCCGCTCATTGCGCTCTGGCAGACGGCCGTACGTCGGTATGCACGGTTGCGGACGTGGTATGTGGGCTCGCGGTGGGGCCTGGAAGCCGAACGGCCGCTGCCACCTGACTGGACCGTGCAACTCGTACGCGTGCGTGGAATTCGCGGCACACGGTTCTGGACGCGGACATACCGTGTCGGGGAAATGCTCGCACAGGCGCTGCGCCTGGCGATTCAATACGGCCGATGGCGACCGCACGTGGTGATCGCTTCCGGCGGGTATGCCAGCGGACCCGCGGCGTTCGCGGCCGTGTTGCGGCGTGTGCCCCTGGTGCTGCACGAACAGAACGTGCATCCCGGATGGGCCACCCGGTGGTTGCAACGGTGGGCATCTGCAGTCGCGCTGACGTATCCGACGGATTATCCCTTCCGCCCGCCGATCCGGGTGGTCGGCAACCCGGTCCGGCAGGAGTTCTTTACGATCCCGACCGATCGACCCCCCTGGCCTCCGTTCCGTATCCTGGTGCTTGGCGGCAGTCAGGGCGCCGCATGGCTCAATCGGCACATTCCGGATCTGGTGGAGCGACTGCGCACGCTCGGACAGCATATCGAAGTATTCCACCAGACGGGACCTGTGGACGTTGACTGCGTGCGTCGACGTTACCGACTTGCCGGCATCCCGGCGGAAGTGTGTGCGTTTCACGATCGGATCTGGGAAGTCTTTGCGCGATCGCACCTTGTGATCTGTCGCGCCGGCAGCACCACTCTGGCAGAACTCGCCGCTGCACGTATGGCGGCCGTTTTGATCCCCCTGGAGGGCGTTGCGGGCGATCACCAGTACGCGAATGCACGGTACTGGTCGGACATTGGCGCGGGCTGGATGGTCCGTCAGCATGAACCCATCGACCGTTTGGTCACATTGTGTACGATGCTTTATAATGCTCCGGAGCAGTGGCAGGCCGTTCGTATCCGGGCCGGTACGCTTGCGCGACCGCATGCCGCTGCCGAACTGTGGGAGTGGCTGGAAAACCTGCACGTGATCCCACGGACGGACCAGCCCGAATGAGGAGTGGGACTGCATGTTCATCCCGAAAGGCATGCGTGTGCATATGGTCGGTATCGGCGGAACCGGTATGAGCGGGATTGCCGAACTGTTGCTCAATATGGGGTACACCGTGCAGGGGTCCGACCTGCGGGCCAGCGCGGTCACCGACCGTCTGCGTCAACTCGGTGCACGTATCTTCATCGGGCACGACCCCGCACATGTGGCCGATGCGGACGTCGTGGTCATCTCTTCCGCCATTGGTCCCGATAATCCGGAAGTCATTGCGGCACGACGGCGGAATATTCCGGTGATTCACCGTGTGGAAATGCTGACCGAACTGATGCGTCTCAAACAGGGAATCGCCGTCGCCGGCGCCCACGGGAAGACAACTACCACCTCCATGATCGGCTGGATTCTGGCGCATGCACGCATGGATCCGACGATCGTCGTGGGTGGCCGGCTGCGGGCGCTGGGGTCGAACGCCCTGCTCGGCAAAGGTTCCTGGATCGTGGTGGAAAGCGACGAAAGCGACGGCTCGTTTCTGCGTTTGACGCCCATCGTGGCCGTGGTCACGAACATCGACCGGGAACACGTGGACCGGTATGGACACCTGGACGCCCTGAAAGACGCGTTCGTGCAGTTCTGCAATCAGGTCCCGTTTTACGGCGCAACGATCGTCTGTCTGGAAGATACCCACATTCAGGGCATTCTCTACCGTCTGAAGCGCCGCGTGATCCCGTATGGCATGAATCCGCAGAGTCACTATCGGGCGGAACATATCGTTCAGGACAATTGGGAAATCCGGTTTGACGTTGTCGGTGAACACCGTGTGGAACCGTTTCGTATTCACTTACCGGGCGCGCACAATGTGCTCAACGCACTGGCTGCGATCAGTACCGCCCGTTTTCTCGGGATTGACTGGGAGACCATTCGCCGGGCACTCGCGGATTTTTCCGGTGTCGAGCGGCGGTTTCAACTCAAGGCGGACCTTCAGAACATCTGGATCGTCGATGATTACGCCCATCATCCCACGGAAATTCGTTCCACACTGGAGACCGCCCGCCAGTTTCAACGCCGTCTGATCGTCGTCTTTCAGCCGCACCGGTTTTCGCGTGTCTCTTACCTCTGGGAGGACTTCACGCGGTGCTTTTATGCCGCCGATATTCTCCTCGTGCTCCCCATTTACCCGGCGGGCGAACAACCCATTCCCGGGGTCACCGGATCCCGGCTGGCGGAAGACATTCGCTCGCACGGTCATCGTGAGGTCATCTACTGTGAGACACTGGACGATGCGGTTGCCCGGCTGATCGAGTGCGTTCAGCCTGGAGATCTCGTTCTGACCATTGGTGCCGGTAACGTTTACGAGGTTGGAGATCGCCTGATCCAACGTCTGGCAACATGAGGCGCACATGTACGGGTCGGCAACAGCATCGGGGGTCATTGCCACGTCCATCCGTACGTACGGATGGATCGCCTGGGCGGACGTACCGATCGCACCGATGACTTCGATCCGCATTGGCGGTGTCGCGCCATGGGTCATCTGGCCGCGGACCGTGCAGGAAGCCGTTCACGTCCTGCAGACACTCCACACGCACGAGATCCCCTGGCGCATCCTCGGGGGTGGATCCAACGTGCTCGTTCCGGATGAACAGCGATTGCCCTGGGTGATCGTGCGGTTGGACCGCCTGCGTGCCATGGAGATTGCTCCGGACGGCGACACGGCCATCGTTCGGGCCGGTGCGGGGCTGCGGGCGTCCGTACTCGTGCGTCGACTCGCGCGTCTGGGCTGGAGCGGGTTGGAATTTGCCGCGGGGATCCCGGGCCAGATCGGGGGTCTGGTATGGATGAATGCCGGTGCATTCACGCGTGCTGTGGCGGACGTGCTCTGTGCAGTCGCCGTCTGGTTTCCGGGGCAATCGGACGTGGTGTGGCATACCGTGCGACCGGCAGAGTTCGGCTATCGACGGAGTCCGTTTCAATCCACGCAGGGTGTCATCCTCGGCGCCGCGTTCCGGGTGCACCGCAGGTCGCCATCCGCCATTCAATCCGAACTGGTGCGCATGCAGCGCCATCGGCAATCGACGCAGCCACTGCGATCACACAGCGCGGGCTGTGCGTTCAAAAACCCCTCGCAGCAGTCACCCGCCGGGTACCTGCTTGAACACGCCGGCATGAAGGGATTCCGCATCGGTCGGGCACAATTTTCACCACGTCATGCAAACTTTATCATCAATCTCGGTGGGGCAACCTGGCAGGATGTCGTTCGCCTCATCGAAATGGGACAGCAACGCGTGTGGGAGCAATTCCGCATATGGCTCGAACCGGAAATCGCAATCTGGCACGTGCATCCCGTGGATTCGGCGTCGCACGCCTGATCGCCTGGCATACGTGGGGACAGCGCATTTTCGGGTGGGGCACCGTTTGTGCCGTCCTGATCGGTATCGGCATGGTCTGGTTTGATCGCGCACGCGTACAGCACATCGAGTGGTATGGGGTGCACTACCTTCGGACGGATCGCCCGACCCGCCGGATCACCGAATGGGTCCGGGACCAGCGTCTTTACGCCGTTCAGCTGGATCCGATCGTGGCCTATATCCGGCGCATGCCGGTGGTGGAACACGTCATCGTTCGGAAGGTATGGCCGGATCGTCTGCAGATCCACGTGGTCGAGCGTCAGCCGTTTGCACTGATGGAGGACGACGAGGGATTAAAGGTCGTGGACCGCCAGGGTGTACCGTTCATGCTGTTCCAGGGTGATCCCGGTGGATTGCAGTGGCAACCCATTCTGGTGCGTCACGCTTCGACCGACGTGTCGTTCGCCCTCATCCGCGCGCTGATTACCGTACTGCGTGAACGTCACACATGGTTGCTCACGGAGGGTGCCTGGTTGCACATGCAGCGTCCTCTGATCCTGGAGATCCCCAAAATGCATGTGCATATTCTCTTTCCCGCAGAACTGGACCGGGACGAGTCCGGTAGTGTGGAATGGTTCCATCGCCGTCTGAATGAACTCCGTGAAAAATGGACGTGGATCCGGGAACGACTGATGCCGCAGCGCATTCACGAGATCGATTTGCGGTACGAAGGACGTATCTATCTTCGAGAACAAAGGAAAAGCCCATGATCGTCACGGCGCTTGATATCGGCAC
>CAZIRO010000122.1:0-8836 GCA_964541595.1 uncultured Acidobacteriota bacterium | reverse complement strand
AGATGCGTGCTTGAAGTTGCCGGATACCGATACGTCGCATGTCAACCCTCCGATGTAATTGCATATTCAAATATACATACAATGGGTTATGCAGGCCAGAGTCGATAGGGTGGTTCAATGTCCTGGTTTCTGTCCCGACTCAGTGTCTGAAGACTTACTGGATACTCAGCAGGGATGAGAGCAGGTGGGTGACGGCCGGTTTCAGGAGGGTCCCCAGTTGCGGATGCGGTCCGATACAGGAAGGACAGCCGGACGTGCATTCGCACTCCTGCAGCACGCGTAGCGCCATTTCAAGCAGCGTACGGTGCTGCGTAAAGAGGTTTTGCGCCAGTCCGACGCCTCCGGGGTATACCTCGTACAGGTACAGACGTGGGGCAAATGCGGGTTCCGATGCGTCCGGATGCGCGTGTTCTGCAACCGCCGTGGCCATATCCCGGACGTCGGACATTAAAATGAGGGGCACGATCTGGTGCAGGAGAAACGCCAGACTGTGCAGCATCGCCGTACGCACGGACGGGTCTGTATGCCAGGTCAAATAGCGCTTGCGGTCGAACGCGAGCCAGAACGCCGCCGTGTGCATCTGGTACTCCGGGAGACTGAGTTCCCCGGAACCCACGTTTTCATGCGTGGCAAATTTGATCTTCTTGAATCCGACCACCTGTTCCTGGACCTTGACCTCACCATGGGCCACGGTCCATCCAGGGTATGCACGCTCATCAAACACGTCCAGTGTGTCCACATGGGTGTAGCGGATGGCATCGGTAAAGTAATCGACCTGCACCGGACGGACGTAAGCCTTCCGGCCCGAGAAATCCAGTTCATCCACGTAATACGTCTGCCCCTCGCACAGGTAGATGGCCTTGGGGTGGATGGTCGTCAGCGCACTCGAGAAATCGACTTCGGCGATCACCCGAGGTGGCCCGGAGGTGTCCACGACGACGAAATTGTCGGATGTGATGGTCCGCAGACTGACGCTGTCGGCGGGATACGCGCTCCCGACCCAGACCCATCGGGTTCCGGCACGATGCACGAACCCGTCCTCTTCCAGGAGTTCCATCCATTCGCGGATCGGCATACCGGCAAACGTTTCCCCTTCGTGGAAGGGCAGTTCAAAGGCCGCACACTTGATGTGATCCACGAGAATGAACAGGTTTTCCGGATTGATCAGCGCCTGTTCAAAAGGCCGCCCGAACAGGTACGGCGGATGATGTACAAGGTACTGATCGATCGCCCGCTGGCTGGCGACGAATACGTGAACCGCCGGACGGTCCCGGCGGCCGGCGCGTCCCGCCTGTTGCCATAGACTGGCAACAGTCCCCGGGTAAGCGGCAATCACCGAAACGTCCAGCGAACCGATGTCGATACCGAGTTCGAGTGCGTTCGTACTGACGACACCGCGGACGTCGCCGGTACGCAGACCGGCTTCGATCGCCCGGCGCGTCCTGGGCAGGTATCCTCCACGGTATGCCCGGATCCGGTCGCGCTGGTCCGGACGACGAACAAGCCGGTCCTGCAGGTAACGGAGCGCAATCTCGGTGTACAGGCGGGAGGGCGCGAACAGAATGGTCTGCAGATCGCGTTCCAGGAAAAATGCAGCAATCCGTGCGGCTTCCTGGATGAACGATCGGCGGATCCCGAGTGCGGGATCCACGATCGGCGGGTTGTACAGGATGAAATAGCGTTCACCCTGGGGCGCACCGTTTTCATCAATACACACGACGGACGTCCCGAGCAACCGTTCCGCATGGTGCTGTGGGTTGGCAATGGTTGCGGACGTGGTAATGAATACGGGAGAGCTGCCATAGAATCGGCAGATCCGTTTCAATCGTTCGATGACGAGTGCCACGTGGCTGCCGAACACACCGCGGTAACTGTGCAGTTCATCGATGACAACGTACGCCAGATTTTCAAACAGTTTGGCCCAGCGTACGTGGTGCGGCAGGATGCCCGTATGGAGCATATCCGGATTGGTCAGGACGATGTGGCCGCGTTCCCGGATCTGCGGTCGCAGGTCCGCAGGTGTATCGCCATCGTAAGTCTCAATGACCATGTCCGGCGCGATGTCCCGCGTCCATTCCCGTAAAATGGCTTTCTGGTCCTGGGCCAGCGCTTTGGTGGGAAACAGGTACATCGCGCGTGTCGACGGCCGTTCGAGGATGCGCTGCAGGACGGGCAGGTTGTAACACAGGGTCTTTCCGGACGCCGTCGGGGTGACCACGACGATGGACTTCCCTGCCCGTACGTGTCGCCAGGCTGCTACCTGGTGCGTGTACAACTGGTCAATACCATGTGTGCGGAGTACGGTTTGCAGATGGGAATCCAGATCCTCCGGAAAGGGTACCCGCCGGGGCGGTCGCGCCGGAATGTGTTCGATCCAGGCAATCCCCTTACGGAACGTATGCCGGAATTCGTCCAGCAATCGGTCGATCGACATGACTGTACGACCCTCCTATACGATGATTGTATACCGGGATGACCGGATTGTGTACCGTTTCCACTGCGGATCGGGACAGGCAATGGGACACGGCGTGTCCCAATGGACCCTGTGATAACCCGTTAACCAGGATGCGCAGACACCGGAACACCTGGGACCTGAGACCGGTGGCCACCGGCACACCTGTGGATCCTGTGGTTCTCATGTCCCATTTCCTGGCCCGATCCCAAGTTCTCTTCACTTGCGGCACCGATAGGAAGGAACTAAGTTATCAGGAACCTTCAGGCGTTGAGGCATTGTGTCCATGCACCCTTCGGATCGGGTTATTGCGCGGGGTTCCGAATCGTCTGTAGATATGCATACGGCACTTGCACGGTACGTCATTGCGCACCTCGGACAGTCGGGCACGCCGCCGGAAGAGGGGGTGGAGTTGTATACGGTCGGACTGGACGTTTATCTGGAACCCCTGCAGAAAGAGTATCTGGAAACCCTCCTGCCGGACGGGATCTCCAGTTTCAAACTCGTCGTCGGCAGTTATGGTGGCGGCAAGACGCATTTTCTGTACTGTGTCCGCACGATCGCCGAATCCCTGGGATACGTCGTCACGTATGTGCCTTTAAGTCCTGCAGAGGCACCGTTTCATCAACTCGACGAGGTATACCGCGCGATCGTGCAGAACATTCGGTTTCCCCTGCGATATGCCGAGATGCACGATCACATGTACAATCGGGGGATCGAATCGTTTCTCCGGTACACGATGCTCTATCTGAATGAGCGGTTGCAACTCCAGGATCTTCCGGTGGAAACCGCCCGCAGTCGCATGGATACGTTCCTGCACGGCATTCAGAACATCGAGAGTGCCTCATTTCGCAATGCCATGGCGCATGCGTTGCGCGCGCTTTTCGAAGAGAACGAGGAACGGTTCCATCAGGTGGTGCAGTGGCTGAAAGGTGAAAACCCCCGGCATCCGCAGTTGCGTGAACGGCATGTGATCGAGACCCTGACGCCGCGGACGGCCTTTCGCTGGATCCGCAGTCTCGCGCAGTGGGTGCGGGAAATCGGTTTACCCGGTACGGTGTTTCTGTTCGACGAGGCTGAACGCGCGATCAGTCTGGGACACACCCGGCAGGTGGTCGCCGCGCTGGACAACCTCCGTCAGTGGATCGACGAGTGCGGACAGCGACGGTTCCCCGGTGTACTCACGCTTTATGCTGTTCCGGACGAATTGATGTTGATGGATCGTCCGGGACCCTCTTACGAGGCATTGAAACAACGGTTGCAGACCGTATTTTCCCGATGGGAACCGACCGGTGTAAAGATCTATCTGGAACGGTTGCAGATCGAACCGATCCCGTTCCTGCTCCAGATCGGCCAGAAACTGATGGAACTGTACCAGCGGGCGTACCAGATCGTGCTTCCGCAGGAATTGACGCAGGCAAACATCCGCGTACTTGCCCATCGTGTATACCATCACCGGTTTGCCGATATCAGTTATCGCCGTCTGTTTATTACCACGTTAATTCCGTTGTTTCACCGCATTCGTCAGGATCCGACGTTTGTTCTGACCGATACTGTGGCCGACGAATGGATCCAGCATCGACTCATTGCATTCCGCGAGCAGGATCTTCGGGACAGTGATGCGCGTGAATTTTAATCCATTGACCCTGATCGGACGCCGGGTGGAACATCCGCAATACGGGTACGGTGTGATCCGTCGGATCCGTTACGGGGGAATTCACAGTCAGGTCCATTTCCACAACGGACTTCGCATCTGGGTACGCACGTCCAGTCTGCAATTTCTCGCACCAAACCACGATGTCCGGGACGACGGGGAGGGGGTGGTCCGCGATCCTGCACAACTCCGTCAGATGCTCGAGGCGTTTCGCCTGGGGATTGTCCCCCGGGAAGACGTCCCGCAGTTCACGTTTGGTCGGGAATCGCATATCCAGCGGATTCGGGACGCACTCCACGAGGTCGAACGCGGCGGCACGTGTATGCTCATCGAGGGACCCTATGGTTCGGGCAAGACCCATCTGCTGGAATACGTCCTGCATGAGGCGGTTGCGCGGGGGTTTGCCATTGCGCGCACCGAACTGGATCCCGTGGAAGTCACGCCGTACAAACCCAAACGGGTGTATCGAAACCTTCTGGAGAATCTGATCGTTCCCTTTCCGGACGGCAGTGTGGGCACGTGGATCGATCTGCTGTATGCCGCAGCAGATCGGGGCATTGTACTGGACCCTCCGCATCTGTACCTGTCACCGGTCATCCGGGCCCTGCGGCGTGACCGTGCTTCCCCGCGGGCGTATCGGCTACTGCAGTGGATCGGAGGGGAACTGTTCACCCGGCACGATCTGGACGCTCTCGGTATGCGGCAATACCCGACGATGCTGGACCACTCCACGGCTGCGGATCATCTCGGGTATTTACTGAGCGGCTGGTCGACGCTGGCACGCGCCGTGGGCGCGAAGGGACTCGTGGTCCTCGTGGACGAAGCCGAAACCGTGGGCCACGCGGGTCTCCGTATCGAGCGCGATCGTGGAGATAACACGCTTCGCGGCCTGGTGGCCATTGCACAGAATCGCCCGTTGACCGTCGAATGTGCCGATCTGCGCTGGGACGATCATCAACAGGCGTATGTCGATGCTCATGGTATGGTCCACAGCGGCGTCCGCCCCCTTCCGTACGCTTATCGTCTGCCGACGTATATCGGTCTCTTTGTGGCCATGACGCCGGAGTTCCGGATCAATCCGCGCTCCTGGCGGGAAATGATTTCTGCCACGCATCGACTCGTACTGTGGCCGCTCCTGGAAGACGATTTCCGTCGAATGACTCGCTTTCTCGTCATGTCGATTGTGGCCACCTGGCCGGAGATACCGATCGTTCCGGAAGACGCCGATCGGATTTTTCAGATGCTCCGGGCACGTCTATGGATGGGGAGCGACCCACCGCATCCGCGGCTGTTTCTGAAAGCACTCGCGGAACTGATCGCGTTGAAACGGCATTATCCCGGAGTGTCATGGCGTCAGTTGATGAGTGACGAATCCGAGCCGCTCATGTATCGGATTCAGTAGGCGACATCCGTATGGGCGGGGAACCCGTCGTATACTGTGCCACGAGGCGTCGGGCGATCCGCGCGAGTTCCCGATACACCCGTTCATCCGGAGCGCGTATGCGGCGCAGCCACTGGCGGTGCATCTGCATGGTGGATCGATCATGACGAACCCAGGGACCGGTCAACCGCCGGATCGGTTCGGGATCGACCATCGCCCGCGCCGCCGCTTCTATTAACGGACGGTATGCCTCCCAGGGAACGTGCATTTCCAGGCCACTCTGACGGAGCAGTGTGCGTCCCCAGGCTGCGCAGACAACGGGTGCATTCGCCACGAGCACGGCGATCAGGTGGTACACCGGCTGCAGGTCACGGGGCAGCACGTGCGGAGTCCCTCCGAGGCTGCGCACGAATGTCACGAGCGCCTGTTGTACCGGGGGATCGGCCACGACCGCATATGCGGTTCCAGCAACTCGCGTCCGTCCAATGACGGGATCCGGAAACGTGTTCAGCGGGTGCAGGACACCCACCCGTGCACCCCGATCGGCCAGGGGCGCGAGACGTTCCGGAGGGTGCAGTCCGCTACTGTGCAGTACCACGCGGCTGCGCCAGTCCACCGGGAAATCGGCAAACCGTTCGGCGACTGCGGTAATGGCGTCATCCCGTACGGTTAAGAAGATCCACCCGGCACGCTGCGCGAGTGCACAGGGGTCGTCGATCCAGAACGGCCGCAATGCATCGGGCAGATCCGTTCGGCGATGGCGACTGCTCACACCGATAAGCGGGAGTCCCCGGTCCAGCATCCCCAGGGCCAGTGAGGTACCCCAACGACCGAGACCGTAAATGGCGATCGGTGGCTGTTTCATGACGTGTTCACAGTGTTCCGAACCGGAACCATCGGTCTACGGGGCATGGTTCGACCCCGCGAGGGAAACCGGACTTTCATGGGCGATCACCGGAGGTTCCAGTTCAACCCGCACGTACCGTGCATCCAGCACCATGGGAAGGTCCCGCAGTGCGTTCAGGACGTGGGGTTCCACCGGTTGATCGACGTCCATGACGCCGACCGCCTCGCCCGAGTCGTCCAGACGCGCCAGTCCGAAGTATCCGATATTGATCCCGCTGCGTCCCAGACACAGACCGATATTCCCGATCGCACCGGGGACGTCCCGATTGCGGACAATGACCATTTGCGCGTGCATCGGCACATCCACCGTGGCGTTCCATACGGTAACCAGCCGCATACGTCCCGGTGGGATCACCGTTCCGTCCACGGTCACGACTTCACCCGCACTCCCGAGCAGACTGACTCGCAGCAGGTTTTCATACAGGTACGAACGGATTTGTCGCTGCTCGATGAGCATCAACCCGCGGTCCTCTGCCAGCGCGATGGCGTTCACCCAGTTGACTTCGTCGCCCATCGCCGGACGCAGCACCCCGGCCACGACAGCGGCCAGGATCGGACGCGTTTCTTTTTGCGCCACGGTTCCCAGGTATTCGATCTGGACGCTCTGGATGCGAAAATCCGTGAGTTGATGCGCAATCTGACCGAGTGCATAACCGAGTCGCATAAACGCGGATACAAGCGGCCGCGCTGTCTCCGGGACGCTCGGGAAATTGACCGCATTGCCGATCACGCCGTACTTCAGGTAGTCGCGAATCTGGATGGCGATCTGCAGTGCGACCTTTTCATGCGCTTCCACGGTCGATCCGCCGATATGCGGGGTGGCGATCACCCTGGGATGCGTGATCACCGTCCAGTCTCTGGGGGGTTCTTCCGAAAAGACATCCAGGGCCGCCATACGCAGGATGCCCTCGTCCAGCGCACGCACCAGCGCCGCCTCGTCGATCACTTCTCCACGGGCGCAGTTCACAAGAATGCTTCCGCGTTTCATCTGTTGAAACCGGTCCCAGTTGAACATATGACGGGTTTCTGGTGTTAACGGGATGTGCAGACTGACGATATCGGAACGCGCGAGGAGTTCGTGAAGTTCGACGAGTTCGACGTCCATTTCACGCGCGATGCGCAGGGGCACGTAGGGGTCGTATGCAAGAATATGGGCGTGCAGTGCCCGAAGACGGTGCGCCAGTTCGCGACCCACACGACCCAGGCCGACGATACCCACTGTCTTTCCAGTGAGTTCATTTCCGATAAACCGCCGGCGTTCCCACTGCTGTTGTTTCATACTCTGAATCGCTGGATACAGGTTGCGCAGCGCACAGAGCATCAGCGCGAGTGCGTGTTCTGCCGCAGCGATACTGTTCTGTCCCGGTGTATTCATCACCAGTACACCCCGGCGTGTGGCCGCCTCCACGTCGATATTGTCCACCCCGGCGCCGGGACGACCGATCACACGCAGGCGACGTGCGCGTTCGAGTATCGCCTCGGTCACGCGCGTACCGCTGCGCACGACGATCGCGTCGTACCCGGCGATCACGTCCTGGAGACTCTTCCCGGGCATGTCCCGCAAAAAATCGACTGTCCAGCCCTCATCCCGCAGTAACTGGACCGCATGCGCCGGTAAATCTTCCGTAATCAGAATCCGCACCGTACCCCTCCGTGATGTGCCGATCGAGATGGTGCACCTGTTTGAGTTCTATATGTTAGTCCCATCGGCGACAAAAAGCATTCTTCGCAGGTGGCTGAAAACGGCTCCCGGTTCCGGGGTTTTTCCGATAGTGGCGGTCCGATACGGAAGGTACTATGATCGATGAAGAGATCTCATCCGAACCGGGGTGCGTCACCGCAATGGACTTTTTTGATGTCATCCGTGCACGTCACTCCATTCGTGCCTATGCCGCTCGACCGGTGGAGTCGGAGAAAATTCAGCGTATTCTGGAATGTGCGAATGCTGCCCCATCGGCGGGCAATCTCCAGGCGTATACGATCGTGGTCGTTCAGGATCCGGACCGACGGAAGGCGCTGGCGCGTGCTGCACTCGATCAGGATCACATCGCCGGGGCACCGGTGGTGCTCGTCTTTTTTCAGGACCCCCGCCGGTCGGCAATGAAGTATGGTCGGCGCGGTGCGGTGCTCTATGCGCTGCAGGATGCGACCATTGCGTGTGCGTATGCACAACTTGCGGCGACGGCACTGGGGCTCGGCAGTTGCTGGGTCGGTGCGTTTGATGAACGCAGGGTTCGGGAGATCGTCCGTGCCCCGCGAGATCTGATCCCTGTTGCCCTGCTGACCATTGGCTACCCTGCGGAATTTCCGTGGATCACCGGTCGACGTGCGCTGCACGATCTGGTCCGCTGGGAAACGTTTTAGCCGCCGTGCACGTCCGGTACCGTGAAGGAGGTGGTCCAATGATCGTGGTGACCACGGATTACATTCCCGATCGCAAGGT
>CAZIRO010000121.1:0-8836 GCA_964541595.1 uncultured Acidobacteriota bacterium | reverse complement strand
CCACCCAGCGGCTGTTGCGTGATGAGTGAGTACGGTCCCGTGGCGCGTGCATGGATCTTGTCTTCCGCCATGTGGATGAGTTTCATCATATAGGTATACCCGACCGTCACTTTCTGTTCGAACGGTTCCCCGGTGCGTCCGTCATACAACACGGTCTTGCCGTTTTCCGGCAGGCCCGCCGCCTGCAGCAACCGGCGGATGTCTTCCTCACGGGCCCCGTCGAATACGGGGGACTCGAAACGCACACCGAGCACGCGACCGACCCAGCCGAGGTTGGCCTCCAGCAACTGCCCGATATTCATGCGCGACGGCACACCGAGCGGGTTCAGCACCATGTCGACCGGGGTTCCGTCCGGAAGAAACGGCATGTCTTCTTTCGGCAGGATGATGGCGATCACGCCCTTGTTGCCGTGCCGACCGGCCATTTTGTCACCGACTTCCAGTCGCCGCTTCATTGCCACGTACACCTTGACGACTTTCAACACACCCGGCGGCAGTTCGTCTCCCTGTTCCAGGCGTTTCATCCGTTCATCGTACAGACTCTTCAGCACTTTCAATCGCTGGTTGTACCGTTTGATGATCTCCCGCAGGGTCTTCTGATGTTTGGCCTGTTTAAACCGCAGGGTTTCGATATACAGGAAATCCAGTTTGAGAATGTCCGCACGTGTCAGTTCATGCCCCTTCGGATAGATCTCATTCCCCATGATGTCCGTTACCGGCTCTTTCAATACTGCACCGGCGAGTTGCTGCGCGATCTGGAGTTTCGTATTCTGCCGGAGCACGCGAATCTGATCCTGGAGATCCCGCTCGATGCGTTCCCGTTCAATACGTTCCAGTTCCAGCATCGTGGCGTCTTTTTCCACACCGCGTCGTGCGAAAATCTTCACACCGATCACGACACCTTCCACACCCGGTGGCACGCGGAGCGAAGAATCGATGAACGATTTGCCCTTCTCCCCGAAGATCACCGCAATGAGACGTTCTTCCGGTGTCTGTACGGTTTCCGGTCGAGGTGTGACCTTACCGACGAGAATATCTCCGGGACGCACGTACGATCCGATAACGGCGATCCCTGTATCATCGAGATGTCGCACCTGTTCGGGTGTGGCTTTCGGAACATCACGGGTGAGTTGTTCCGCGCCGATCTTGGTTTCCCGCACCTGGCACTCGAACTCCTCGATATGGACCGACGTATAGGCATCCTCTTCAACGAGCGACTCGCTGATCACGATAGCGTCCTCAAAGTTGTACCCCATCCACGGCATATACGCGACGAGGACGTTACGTCCGAGTGCGAGTTCCCCCCCGGCTGTCGCCGGACCGTCCGCAATGACCTGGCCCTTCCGCACGGTCTGACCCGGACGCACGAGCGGCCGCTGGTTGATACACGTATCCTGATTGGAACGTTCCATCTTGCGCAGTTTATAAATACGCACGAACTCCTCTCCGAAAGGACGCCGCGATCGCACCACGATCCGGGTCGCGTCAACGCTTTCGACCACGCCGTCTTCCTGGGCAATGACCACAGCCCCGGAATCCCGTGCAGTAATCGCCTCCATGCCGGTGGCAACGATCGGGGGTTCCGGCCGCATCAGGGGCACCGCCTGACGTTGCATATTCGATCCCATCAGCGCCCGGTTGGCATCGTCGTGTTCCAGGAACGGAATCAGACTGGCCGACACACTGACCACCTGTCGGGGAGAAACGTCGATAAACTGTACTTCTTCTTTCGGTACCAGCGCAAATTCCCCACCCTTGCGGGCAATGACGAAGTCGCGCGTAATCTCGCCACGTTCATTCAGGGGAACTGTGGCCTGTGCGATGACGTATTTGGATTCCTCCCATGCGGGCAGATACCAGACGTACAATTCATACCGTGCGGGTGCTTTCCCCTGGGCGACGAGTTCGGCATTGACTGCGTCGACGTCCTCTTTGCGCATGATCGCGCCACGCGTGAACGTGCTGTCACCGGGATGCACAATGCGTACATAATCGACCACCCGACCGTTTTCGACCTTTCGATACGGACTTTCGATAAACCCGAGTTCGTTCACGTGGGCATAACAACTCAACGAGACGATGAGTCCGATATTCTGGCCTTCCGGCGTTTCAATGGGACAGACGCGCCCGTAATGCGTGGGATGCACGTCCCGGACCTCGAACCCCGCGCGTTCTCGACTCAATCCGCCGGGTCCAAGCGCGCTTAACCGCCGTTTGTGGGTGATCTCCGCAAGGGGATTCGTCTGATCCATGAACTGCGATAGTTGACCGGTGGCAAAGAATTCGCGAATGGCCGCCATGACCATCTTGGTATTCACCAGATCGGTCGGCATCACCTCCTGCAGATCGTTGAGCACGCTCAGCCGTTCCCGGATCTGCCGTTCCATCCGGCTCAGACCGACACGTAACTGGTTCTGCAATAACTCGCCGACAGCACGCACGCGTCGGTTCTCCAGACTGTCGATATCATCCACAGTCGTGATGTTTCGCTGCAATTTGAGGGCGTATGCAACGATGGCACACAGGTCCTCCAGATCGAGCGTCACCTGATCGAGCGGTTTGTCCAGCCCGAGTTTCATGTTCAGTTTCATCCGCCCGACCTTGCCCAGACTGTAGCGACGGGGATTCCAGAACAGTTCTTCGAAGAAGATGCGTGCGGATTCCGGGGTCGCCTGATCGCCCGGCCGCAATTTCCGGAAAATTTCACGCAACGCTTCCTTGCGGTCGCGCGTTTTATCTTTCGCCAGGGTCACGAGCAGGTTGTCGCCCACGGGTTCCCGGTCCGGAAAAATCACCTCGAAATCTGTCACGCCACAGGAACGGATCTGTTCCAGCAACTCCGTCGTGATGTCCTGGGCGATATCCGCGATGATCTCACCGGTTTCCGGATGCACGACCGTTTCCGCAAGGTAACCGTGCCGCACGAGGATCTGCGGGCGAACGGGAATCTGCGTGATTCCGGCAGCGGTGATCCGCTCGTACGCATCCCGTGAGAGTTTTTCCCGTGCGGGCAGCAGGATCTCGCCCGTTTCCGGATGCACGACGTCCGCAGCGACACGGACATTGAGCAACCGCTCGGTGAGCTGCACATCCACCCACTCTGCGTTGAGATGCACACGGTGCAGCGTGTAGAACCGTTCCAGAACCGCCCGGGTGTCTTCCAGTCCGAACGCTTTCAGCAGTACGGTCACGGGAACTTTTTTCCGCCGGTCGATACGCACGTGCACCGGACCTCGCCGGTCGTACATGATCTCCAGCCACGCGCCGTAATAGGGCAGTACCTCCGCCAGATACGAACGCCGCCCCACCTGACGGAAGTAGGCACCGGGCGATCGGTGTAACTGGCTGACGATCACGCGCTCCGTTCCGTTGATGATGAACGTACCGTACTCAGTCATCAGCGGGATTTCGCCGAAATACACGACCTGTTCTTTGATCTCTTTCGGGCGACCGGCGGTGCGATCTTCCGGTGTTTCAAACAGTGCCAGGCGCATCCGCACACGCAACGGCGCGGAGTAGGTCATGCCACGTTCCTTGCACTCGCGGTCGGAATAGCGGTGCTTTAAATGGACATACGTCTGGCACTTCGGACAGACTTTGAGAAGGCCTTCGTTCCAGGCACCGCATTCCGGACACTCCACGCTGTCGCCCTCATGCGGGTCAATACGCAATCGTGCGCTGCATTTGCGACACTCTGCACGCAGATGGGTTAACCCTTTCAAATGGCCGCACAGGCATTCCCAGACGCCGATCGTATAATCGACAAAGTCCAGTTCACAGATCCCGCGATAGTCCACAATCGGGAAGATCTGTTTGAATACAGCCTGCAGACCGACATTCTGCCGCTCATCGGGCAGCAAATCCATCTGCAGAAATTCCTGATACGATCGGCGTTGCAATTCGATGAGGTGCGGTACCGGTAGATCACTCGTGATCCGAGCGAACGAGATTCGCCCGGTTGGCGTCACCGAATACCGCGAGAGCACGTCCTGAACGGTTTCGGATACGGCGGATTCGACACGCATGGTCATCAGATTCCACATCCTTGGATTAAGGGTTGATCAATGGATTGAACCGGGGGTGCCGGGATCGAAACCGCCCGACCGTACGATCCGGATATAGACCTCCCATGTGTATCGGTGCCATCCACGGATGCCGGAATGTCGAACGGCCCGGCGTGTGACGCATCATACCGTGCATCACCGCTATTTGGTCTCGATTTCGACGGTCGCGCCCACTTCTTCCAGTTGTTTCTTCAGGGACTCGGCTTCCTCACGGGACAGGTCTTCCTTGATGGTGGTCGGTGCGGCATCGACCAGTTTCTTGGCATCCCGCAGTCCCATGTCCGGGAAGATCTCTCGCAACTTCTTGATCAATTGCACCTTTTGCTGACCGGCGTCTTTGATCACCACGCTGTATTTGACCTCTTTTTCCTCCTCGACCGCTGCGCCCGGTGCGGCGGCACCAGGAGCCACAGCCACCGGCACGGCGGCAGCGGCCTGAACACCCCAGCGTTCCTCGAGTTCTTTCACGAGTTCCACCAGCTGGGTGACCGTCAGGTTGCTGAGGTATTCAATGACCTGCTCTTTGGTCAGTTCCGCCATGGAAGTTCCTCCTTGCGCGGGTGGATTGGACTGTATTTTTTCCTGATACTGACGCAACACCTGAACGAGTTGCTGGGCCGGTGCGAGGATCAACCGCACAAACTGTGCAGGCGGACCGTGCAGGGTACCCAGCAACTGCGCGCGTGCGGTATCTTTCGTTGGGAGATTGACGAGCGCGGTCAACTGTTCAGTGGTGAACAGATGACCCTCCACGACGGCGGCTTTGAACGCGAGGTGCGTGTATTCCCGCGAGAGATCACGGATCGTCCGGGCAAGTGCCGGCCCGTCCTCGCTGTATACGACCGCCGTCATTCCCCGCAGAAACGCCGTCAGTGGCTCGAGCGGAGTTCCCTGGAATGCGAGTTTGGCCAACCGATTCTTGACCACTTTATAGCGCGCCTGCATGGCCTTCAGACGGCGGCGGATCTCGAAATCCTCGCGGGCCGTAATGCCCTGCGGATTCACCAGAATGACCGCAGGGAACTGCGTCACCTCCGCACGGAAGGCCTCCACCCATTGCTGTTTCCGCAAACGGTTCGGTCGTACACGCATGATCGTTGACTCCTCTGCCGTCCGGTAATACGGCTGTTCACACCGGTGGGTTTTACCGGATCCGCGTCAGGATCTCGTTGATATCGATCTCCACCGAAGGACTCATCGTGGTGGACACGTATGCCCGTCGGATGTACTTACCGCGGGCCGCGGGCGGTTTGGCACGCAGCACGGCATCGATGGCCGTCAGGATGTTATCGCGCAGATGGTCGATCGGAAACGATTTTTTGCCCACGGGGATGTGTACATTGCCCGTTTTGTCCACACGAAACTCCACACGTCCGGCTTTGATCTCCCGAATTGCGGCGGCCGGATCATTCGTGACCGTACCCGTTTTCGGACTGGGCATCAATCCCCGCGGTCCGAGAATCCGTCCGACGCGCCCAAGCATGCGCATCGCATCCGGCGTCGCGACGACTGCGTCAAACTCCAGCCACCCCTGTTGAATCCGCTCCACCGCCTCTTCTGGACTGAGTACGGAATCCGCACCGGCCTCGCGGGCTTCCGTGGCCTTCTCGCCACTGACGACTGCAAGCACGCGTTTTGTCTTCCCGGTTCCATGCGGAAGGGTGACCGCACCCCGCACGATCTGATCGGCCCTTCGCGGGTCGACACCCAAACGCATCGCGAGTTCGACCGTTTCATCGAAGTTCGCGTACGCGATCTCCTTGAGCAGCGCCAGCGCGTCCTCCAGAATATAGGGCCGCTGCGCGACCCTGGCCAGAGCCGCAGTATACTTTTTCCCCACGGGATGCTTCTCCTCAGCGACAGGTTCTTGCGGGAACGAACACGCGGGGGGTATCCGTCTCGGACCCCGCCCCATCAGTCGACGACTTCAATGCCCATGCTCCGGCACTGTCCCTCCAGTGTTCGGACAGCCGCCTCTAAGGTATCGCAGTTGAATGCCTGCATCCGGGAACGTGCGAGTTCAATGAGTTGGGCACGGCGAATGCGACCGACTTTTTCCTTGTTCGGTGTCGGCGACCCCTTGACAATCCCCGCCAGTTGTTTCAGCAAATAGGACGTCACCGGGCCTTTCATTTCGATGGAAAAGGACCGATCCTCATAAATGTGCACCAGAACACGCACCATCTGTCCCCGGTAATCGGCGGTCATCGCATTGAACTGCTTGACAAATTCCATCAGGTTCACCCCGTGCTGTCCCAATGCGGGACCGACGGGAGGACCCGGATTGGCTGCGCCACCTTCCACGATCAAGCGTACCGTCGCAACTTCCCGTTTCTTTGCCATGGATCACGACTCCGAATGGTGCTGCGGTTCGAATCGCACTACTGGATCTTCTTGACCTGGAGAAAACTCAGTTCCAACGGCGTGGCGCGACTGAAAATCGTGACCACCACCCGAAGGGTCTGTTTTTTGTAATCGATGTCCTCGATCTGTCCCGTAAACCCCATGAACGGCCCATCGATGATCTGCACGGTTTCGCCCTTTTCGAACTCGAGTTCCGTGACCGGCTGCTCTTCGGCCTCGCGGATCTGGGAGAAAATCCGTTCCACCTCCTCGTCCGAAAGCGGCACCGGTCGGCGTCCGGAACCGATCACGCCGGATACCTTCGGAGTGGTCCGGACGATCTGCCACGCCTTTTCATCATCGAGATCCGCCTCGATGAGGATATACCCAGGAAAGAGTTTCCGTTCGGTTTCAACACGTTTACCGTCCCGGATCTCGATGACTTTCTGGCGAGGGACCAGAATGCGTCGGATCTTGTCCTGGAGGTTATATGCACGCACCCGTTGTTCGAGTGCCGCCTTCACGGTATCTTCCTGACCGGCGTACGTGTGCACCACATACCAGTGCAAACGTGACGCGGTCGTCACTTCCGCCGATTCCGAAGACTGTCGGGTTTCCGGATCCTGTGCAGCCACCATGACTCCTTCACGCATGAATGCACATATGGCTCAACCCACAAAATAACGAAGCAGCACCTGCAGCACCTGCTGGCCGACGAGATCGACTATCCAGAGGAATAACCCCGAAGCGGCCACAAAGATCACCACCATGATCGTGTGTTCCACTACCGCATCACGTGATGGCCAGGTTACCCGATGGAGTTCATCCCATACGTTTCGCAGAAATACCCGAAACCGCGTCCACCATTCCACCGATGCACTCTCCGGGATGGCAGGGCACGAGGGACTCGAACCCCCAACCTTCGGCTTTGGAGGCCGATGCTCTGGCCAGTTGAGCTAGTGCCCTGCACACGACCACTGCCCTAAATATATATGGTTCATTTCGTTTCCCGATGCAAGGTATGCCGGCGGCACCATTTACAGTACTTCCGCAGCTCCAGCCGATCCGGTGTATTCGTCCGGTTTTTCTGCGTCGTATAATTTCGCCGCCGGCACTCCGTACACGCCAAGGTCACCGTCTGGCGTCCCTTTTTCCTGGCCATCGCTGATCACTCGAACACATCCGTAATCGTTCCAGCACCGACCGTCCGTCCGCCTTCCCGAATGGCAAACCGCAACCCCTTTTCCAGCGCCACCGGTTTGATGAGTTCCACCTCGATCTCGACGTTATCACCCGGGGTCACCATCTGTACACCTTCCGGGAGTTTGATCGTGCCCGTCACATCCGTGGTGCGGAAATAAAACTGCGGGCGATATCCCGTCGTAAACGGCGTGTGCCGTCCACCCTCTTCCTTCTTGAGAACGTACACCTGCGCCTTAAACCGCCGGAACGGCTTGATCGACCCCGGTTTGGCCACGACCATGCCGCGTTCGACTTCGTCCTTTGCCGTTCCCCGCAGCAGGAGCCCCACGTTGTCTCCGGCAATGGCCTCATCGAGTTCTTTCCGAAACATTTCAATACCGGTCACGACCCGGCGCAGGATTTCCTCCCGCAATCCAACGATCTCGACCTCTTCCTCTTTCTTGAGACGCCCACGCTCGACCCGGCCCGTCACGACCGTCCCGCGTCCAGTGATGGAAAACACGTCCTCGATCGGCATGAGGAACGGTTTGTCAATATCCCGGACCGGATCCGGAATGTACTCATCGATCGCACGCAACAGTTCCATGACCTGTTCCTCTGCCTGCGGATCGCCTTCCAGGGCCTTCAGAGCGCTGACCCGGACGATCGGGATCTCATCGCCCGGATAGCCGTATTTCTTCAAGAGGTCACGAATGTCTTCTTCGACGAGTTCCAGCATTTCTTCATCATCAACCATATCCACTTTATTCAACGCCACCACAATGTAGGGCACCCCAACCTGACGGGCCAGCAACACGTGTTCATACGTCTGCGGCATCGGCCCGTCCGGAGCGGACACCACCAGAATGGCGCCGTCCATCTGCGCTGCCCCGGTGATCATGTTCTTGATGTAGTCCGCATGTCCGGGGCAATCGATGTGGGCATAATGGCGTTTTTCCGTTTCATATTCGATATGCGCAATCGCAATGGTAATCCCTCGCGCTTTTTCCTCCGGCGCCTTGTCGATCGCATCGAACGGGACGTACTTGTTCACATCCGATGGCAGCCGTTCCGCAAGGATTTTCGTGATCGCCGCGGTCAGCGTCGTCTTGCCGTGGTCGATGTGACCGATCGTGCCGATGTTCACGTGCGGCTTGTCGCGTACGAACTTTGCCTTTCCCATTTCAGCCGCTCACCGTGCCCCTGCGGGCGACTCCGAGGCCCGGCCGTCCGCACTCCCTTCCTCC
>CAZIRO010000120.1:0-8873 GCA_964541595.1 uncultured Acidobacteriota bacterium | reverse complement strand
CATGGGGCAGGGCGCTGCTGGAAGTACTTCTTTCGTGAGCGATCACCCGCAACGGAATGGCCGGATGCACCGTAATCTTAACGAATACCTGAATCCCCACACGAGGGCGCACGCGTGGTTGAGGTAACGGACGTGCTGATGGGACCGGCGTATCATCTGCGACTGGATCCTAGGATGTGGCAAACCATGCAGCCCTATCCTCCGCTGGGCACGCTGTATGCCGCTGCGGTCCTCCGTGATGCGGGGTATACCGTCACCCTCCTGGATACCAACTTCGCCACCCCGATCACCGATTGGGAGCATCTGCTCGGTCGTGTGCGTCCTCGATTTGCCGTCATCTATGAAGACCATTTCAATTACCTCTCCAAGATGTGTCTCCTGCGCACACGTGAGGCCGCACTCGCGATGATCCGTGCCGCACGTCAGCACCCCTGTACGGTCATTATCTCCAGTGCCGACGCCACAGACCATCCGGAACTGTACCTTCGGGCCGGCGCCCATTTCGTTATCATCGGAGAGGGTGAGTACACCCTGCGCGATCTGTTGCACGCATTGACCGGGCGAACGGATCAACCGGTGGCAACCATTCCGGGACTTGCCCATGCGGATCCCGGGTCTGACCGCGTGGTGCATACCGGTCCCCGTCCGGTCATTCGGGATCTCGACGCGCTGCCGTTTCCCGCCCGCGATCTCGTCGATATGGATCGATACCGGGACCTCTGGACGCGTCATCACGGGTACTTTTCTCTGAATCTGGTGACCACGCGCGGGTGTCCCTACCATTGCAACTGGTGTGCGAAACCGATCTGGGGACAGACATACAACGTGCGCAGTCCGGAAAACGTCGTGGCCGAAATGCGTGTATTGAAAGCGCACTACGATCCAGACCATCTCTGGTTCATGGACGACATCATGGGACTCCAACCCGGCTGGCTCGCCCGTTTTGCCGATCTCGTGAATCGGTATCGGGTGCGGATTCCGTTCAAGTGTCTTCACCGTGCGGACCTGCTGCTGCGACCGGGAGAAATCGATGCGCTGCACCGGGCCGGTTGCGCGATCGTCTGGATCGGAGCGGAATCGGGATCCCAGCGGGTACTCGACGCAATGGAAAAGGGCATCCGTGTAGAACAGATCCATACCGCAACCCGCGCTTTGCATGCGCATGGCATTCGCGTGGGACTGTTCATTCAGTTCGGTTACCCCGGCGAAACCTGGGAAGACATCCGTGCCACACTTCGTCTCATTCGGACATGCCGTCCGGATGATATTGGCATTTCCGTATCCTATCCCCTGCCGGGAACGAAATTCTACGATCGCGTCCGTGATCAACTCGGTTCACGGCAACACTGGATCGATTCCGGTGATCTCGCGATGCTGTACCGTGGACCGTTTCCCACGGCATTCTACCGTCAACTGTACCGGGTGGTACACCGCGAATTCAGGATCCGGTGTGCCGTCCGGACATGGCGCACGCCCTGGCGATGGACCCGCCGCGACCTCCGCCGCTGGGGTCGCGCGCTGGGGTATCTCCTTGCATGGCCCTGGGACCGCGGACGGTTGTGGATGCTGCGTCATCGTCCCCACCGGGGCATCGGTCCTCTTCCTGTGGAATTGTCACCGGATGAAGCCGCCACACCGGCACCGGTCAACTTTCATCCTTCACGCCATTCCGATTGAATGATGGACATTCTGTTGACGCACGGATACTTCCTGAACGAGGATGCGAAAGAACGCCGGATCATGCGGCCGTACCCGCCGTTGGGGATCCTCTATATCTCCGCTTATCTCAAGCGCAAGGGATTGTCCGTCAAGGTCGTGGATACGACATTCATCCGCCGAAACGACCTGGAGACCATCATCCTGAAGGCGCGACCGCCCGTCGTGGGCATTTATTGCAATATGATGACACGCAGGAGCGTACTGCGGATCATCCGGTGCTGTCGTCAGGCCGGCGCAATCGTCGTCCTTGGAGGGCCGGATCCGGCGAATTACCCGAACGCTTATCTGGACCACGGTGCAGATGTCATTGTCGTTGGCGAGGGAGAACACACGCTGGAGGAACTGCTCCCGCATCTGTTGCAGTACGGACCCACGGGGATGCATCACATTCGGGGGATCATTTACCGCGAATCGGATGGTACCCCCGTCCGGACGCCACCGCGTCCGCTGATCCCCGACCTGGATGCACTGCCGTTTCCCGATCGGGACGCCATTGACATGACGGCATACCTCCGCAGTTGGCGAACCCATCACGGTCCGGGATCCGTATCCCTGATCACAGCACGCGGGTGTCCGTATACGTGTACATGGTGCAGCCATGCCGTATTCGGTTTCACACACCGGCGCCGGTCACCGGAAAACGTTGCGGACGAGATCGAATGGATTCTGCGGCGGTATCAACCGGATATGTTGTGGTATGCCGACGATGTGTTCACCATTCACTACGGGTGGTTCTTTCAATTCGCCACCGAACTGCGGCGACGGGGGATTCGTATTCCCTTTGAAACGATATCACGCGCCGACCGTCTCAATGAAGACGTTGTCGCGACACTTGCGGAAATGGGGTGTATCCGACTGTGGATCGGTGCGGAGAGCGGCTCGCAGCGTGTGCTCGACGCCATGCAACGTCGCATTCGGGTGGAGCAGGTGCGGGAGGCCGTGCATCTTCTGCAGCGTTACGGCATCGAAACCGGTCTGTTCATCATGTTCGGGTACGAGGGAGAAACCCTGGACGATATTGTGGCCACGGTACATCACGTGAAACACACGCTGCCGGATCACTATCTGACCACAATCGCCTATCCGATCAAGGGAACCCCTTATTACGACCGGGTACGCGATCGGATCATCGCGCGGACGGCCTGGGCCGAAGGATCGGACCGGGATCTGACCGTTGCCGGTCGCTATTCGCAGCGGTTCTACCGGTGGGTGATCCGCTGGATGGTCGGCGAGGTCGAACTGTCCCGATTGCGGCGGGCACGCCCTTTCGCACCGTTTCGATGGAGCAGAGCATGGCTGAACGCACGTCTGGGACGTCTCGGCATGCGGTGGACGCAACATGAACGAGAAGGTGCGAAACCCCATCGCCGGTTCGCCATCCGGAGATTCTTTTCCGTTCGACCCGGTCGCTCTTCGCTATGACGATACCTTTGCCCTGACGGAACCGGGCCGCTACCTGCGGGCGCAGGTGCATGCGCATGTATCCACCTGGGTGCGACCGGGGATGCGGATCCTCGACCTGGGATGCGGGACCGGCTGGGACACGCTCTGGCTGGCACGACAGGGTGTGCACGTTACGGCCGTTGACGCATCTGGTGCCATGCTGGAACGTGTGCAGGCGCGGATCCGTGCAACCCTTCCCTCTGCTGCGGTCGACTGGATCCGGTGGGATCTCAACGCGCTTCCCTTCGGAAGTGTTGTCCGGCTTTTGCAGCACGGGGGTCATATGGACGGCGCGCTGGCGAATTTCGGCGTGTTCAACTGCATCCGTGACCTGCACGCACTCGCCGCATGGCTCGCTGCCGTGCTGCGACCGGGTGGACGGCTGGTTGCGACGGTGATGAGTCCGATAGCCCCCTGGGAGATCGTCTGGTACGGTATTCACGGTCGGCCGGCGATCGCATTTCGCCGGTGGCGCCATACCGTATATGCGCACCTCTCGGGCGATACAGCCATACCCGTGCGCTATCCATCCCCTCGAACAATCCGACGGGCCTTTGCGCCATGGTTTCGATGCCGCGGCGTCTATGGAATCGGCGTGGCGCTTCCGCCGTCCGCACTGTTTCCGGCACTGGAACGACATCCGCACCGGTTCAGACGACTGATCCGGTGGGAAGACCGTCTCCACCGTATACCGCACCTGTGGTGGGCGGATCACTACCTCATCGATCTGGAACGGCGGGATGTTGCCACGGAACGCCCTTCGAACGCACGCGCGTATCCCCGCGCCCACGCTTGCCACCTGTCCACCGCGCTGGATATGCCTCCGGCACGTCGCACTCCGATCCCGCGCGTATGGCGCACCGTCCGACGGATGCGATGGAAACTGCGCGACCGTGCCCGCGTGCATCGCACGCACGTGGTGCGGGTACAGGGAACCCCTTTTGTTGTACTCCCCGAGGTGTTCGATCCGGTGCTCTTCGGTACGGGTGCCTGGATGGCCGAATTTATCCGACCGCCCTGGGTCCCGCCGGGTGCTGCGGTCCTGGACTGGGGCACCGGCTGCGGCGTCGGAGCAGTATTCGCCGCTCGCTGGACCCCGTATGTGGCCGCTGTGGACATTCTCCCGCAGGCTGCCCGGTGTGCCGAGATCAACGTCGGGATCCATATCATGAACCACCGGGTGACCGTATACTGCGGAGACGGATTCGCTCCCGTACGGGACCGTTGGTTCGACGTGATCCTCTGGAACCCGCCCTATCTGCGGGGTATCCCGGAAACACCGCTCGACGTGGCACTGAAGAGTACCCATCTCGCGGAATCTTTCGCAGCGGAAGCCCCGCGCCATCTGCGTCCCGGCGGCCATGTGCTGGTGGTATTATCGGACGCCGGGGATATGGTATCGTTCATCCGCGCATGGCAACAGCACGGGGGCACGGTACGGTGTATCGCAGAACGGACATGGGACGGCGAGCGGTTCTATCTGCTGCAGTGGCGGGTCCATGCCGGTACCCGCAGTTCCGGATGACCTCACATGGAAGACATCCACCCGAATACCCGCGCGATCATGAATACGGCCTGCAACCGGTGTACCCGTGCCAGAGGACAGAACTGCGGCGGATCGGTACGACATCCTTCAACCCAGCCCCGTGCCCAGAGATAGTGCACATGCGGATAGAACGGATCACCGTCGGCCACGTCCGTCAACGGATTCGTTTCGCCATCGGTACAGTCGTATTGACGGGACGTGCCGGGATCCGTGTATACCGCCGGCGGATCCTGACCGTCCAGTGCAGTTCGGCTCAACCATACGGCCAGCTGCGCCCGATTGAGTGTCCGGTCGGGACAAAACTCCGTCGGCCCGCACCCCGCGGTCACACCGCGCGCCCAGATATAGTGCACAGCCGGACAGAGAATGGCATCGTCCGGCACATCCGTCCAGTGATTTGTCATGTTGTCCGTACAGTCGTACGACCGTCCGGTTACGGGATCCGCATACTGCAGGGGCAGATTCCCCATGGTTATTGCACGTGCCAGCCAGATCGCGGCCTGACCCCGGTGCAGCAATGCCTGCGGACAGAACGCCATGGTCCGGCATCCGGAAACGATTCCCCGATGTAACATGAATTCCAGTGCACGCATGAACGAACGATTTTGCGGGGTGTATGCCACGTCCCGAAAACTCCGTCCCACGTGGACCGTCCAGACGTGGGTCTGCGACACATCCAGGCTCTCCAGGAAATACAGGTCCACGTGCGTTCGGGTTCGATATAATGGAAACTCCACCAGCTCGAAATAAAACGCGTCGGTGCTGATCTCTCCCGGAAGAACGTTCAGATAACGTGTCCTGTCGTCCAGCATTCGGATCCGCGGGTCCAGCGGCACTACCTGGCCATGGATCTGGTCAAACGTTTGCTCGGACACATTGTGCCATGCAATGCCCACACCACAGCCGTATCCGCATTCCGGATCGACCATGCGGAATTGTTCCACCGGCTGAAGAGAACGCGACTGTGTACGCGCGCCCCACAGCGGGACGGATACAGAAAGCAACTGATCACTCATTGCATCAACGTCCAGGCTACCCCGGTAACTGCCGTCCTGCAACGGATAAAACCGAATCATCAGTGTGCAGGTGTCGCCGGGTTCCAGTATGTGTCCGGTACAGGCGTCATACGTGAGGGCAAACGGTTCCGGTTGCACCGCTGCGGATAGCAACCAGAGGGGCACATTGCCCACATTACGCACCTGCACGGGATAGTATACGGGTAGATCTGCGGGCATGTGCGTTCCGAAATGTACCACCGCAGGGGTCACACCGAGACCGGGAGCCTGTCGGTAAAATCGTACGAGCACGAAATCCCGATCCGCACCGCGCCGTCGAGACGTCGCAAGCAGGGGCCGATCCTGATGTATTAGAAACCTCGGTAACGGCCAGTCGATCAGGAAATCCTCCGTGTTCAGTCGAGGGATCCGAATCCCTCCCATGTCTCCCCAGGAGGGATCCGGTTGACCATCCGGCTGCACCCTGATCAGCATCCACTCGCGTTCCCGATCGACGGTGGCAATCCACACCGTACCATCCGAAGAGATCGCCAGACGTTTCCGATACCGTGTATATGTTCCTGGCAGCAGGACCACACCATCAGTTCCGAATGTGGGGTCCGGAAATCCATCCGGGAGGAACCGGGCCATACCGATCGTCGCCGCGCACGTATCGTCATACTCTTCCGGACATTGAAGCAAACTCACCAGAACCACCCAGCGACCGTCCGGCAGGACACCCACATCTTCAAATACCGGTAACCCCGAAATACCGGGAAAACGGAACGCGAATCGGCCGCCGTTACGAAAACGCGTATCCGGTGTACCGTCCGGACGTACGGCAACCACCCGGATCCACCGGTTCTGGCTATCTGTCTGCTGATATACCAGTAACAGCCGCCCGTCCGGCAGGACGACAGGATGTGCCGGGGTGTCTCCGTCCCGGAAGACAAAAAACCCTCCCTGACCAAAACGGGTGTCCGGAGTTCCGTCCGGTCGGAGTACAACGGCGATCGGATACCACCGCAGCACACAGTCAAACGCACAATCTCCCCAGAAATACCCCAGACCGGCGAGCACCACACGATCATCGGGCAAGCGTCGCATATCCCACAACTGACCGCTATCGTAATCCCAGCCGGGAAATACGATGTGAGCCGCTCCCCGCACACCCCATGCGGGGTCCGGAGTCCCATCCGGTCGAAGGCGATACACGATCCATGCACCCGTAAACCTGCCCCCTCCTCCCACGACGATGGAACCGTCGGAAAGCGCAGCCGCCGCGACTGCGGGATACATCTCCATCCCCGTAAACACCCGTCCTGTCTCACCAAATGAAATATCGGGAACCCCGTTCGGCAAAAACCGGGCAAGCACCAGCCGCCAGGTCCAGGAAGCACCCCCCACCTCCCGGCGGATACCGTTTGTAAGTCCCACAGCGACGATCCTGCGATCCGGCGTGATGACCACGTCGTACAGTGTATCGTCCGACGGTGCGACGGGATGCAGTTCGGCGACACCGTCCTCTCCGAAAGACATATCCAGATCGCCGGTATCCGTCAGCGCGACGAGTTCGGGTATCCTGTGCTGGATGTCGTTGCCGCAAACATCCAGGCGAAACAGATAAAACCCGAAATTTCCCGGAATCACATCCAGCCCGCCTGTGCACCTGTCCGCGTCGACCACCCGACCCTGATCCCCAAATTGCGGATCGACCGTCCCGTTGAACAGCAGTCGATAGACTTGCGCGAACTGGCCATACCAGGATACGTATAGTGTGCCCAGAACGAGCAGACGCCCGTCACGTGTCAGAGCCATCCGAGAAAACCCGTCATCGTATTGCGGATCGCCGAAAATCGCACGACCCTGTACACCGTAGGTATTATCGATTCCCCCGTTCCAGTGAAAACGGGCCACCACCAGATCCCTCTGGGATTGGACGTCCACTGAACCTCCGACGTAGAGCAAACCATCCGACGTGGGCAACACCTGGACCGCATGCATATCCGGGATCACCACTTCTCCGTCCGTTCCGAATACGGGATCCACCCGCCCATCCGCAGTAAAACGGGTGAGCCGGGCATCACCACAGGCGGTACTCAGGATCAGAAACTGACCGGAGGGGAGTGCCTCCAGATCAAACCGGCACGAGGGACTGAAAGACATCTCCCGAACGCCACCTTCTCCAAATGTCCAATCCGGTGTGCCGTCCGGCTGGAGACGCAATATGCCTACCGCCCGGAAACCCGTCCGGTACATGCTGAATAACAGCAGGATGCTACCGTCCGGAAACGTCGCCATGTCCTGTAACGCATAGTTGCCCGCTCCCCACGGCATGTATACGGCCCATCCATTCGAATGAAATGATGGATCAAGGTGCCCGTTCGGCGTCACCCGAAAGACGAGTAATCCCTGTCCTTCCGGTAACGGGGGCGCAGTTTCGATATGACCGGCCACGAGGACACGGCCGTCTCCCAGTGCATCCATAGCAACGATCCGGGCCGGACGTCGATATGCGGTATACAGAAAATACCCCCGATTGCCAAAGGTGGTATCCAGGGTGCCATCGTGCCGCAGCCGCACCAGACCCGGTGTGTACGTCCACCACATGTGCGGGTCGGCGTTCACGTTGAATCCGATGATATAGCCACCGGGAACGACGACCGGATTGATCACAGGATGCACGAGTCGCGCACGCCGTCGCCCGAAGTGCGCGGATGCGTATCCCGATTCTCCGAATTCGGTATCCAGGACGTTCCCCCAACCGTACCGGGTCCACTCCGGAACAGACGTATTGGGGCCGGCATCCGACACGCACAGCACCCATCCGATCCCGCACAGCACGTATATTGCCAGGAGAATACGCCATAACCGTTTCGGTACGGCATGCATCCGTATCCTCCGCTGACCATCAATGGAAACGTACCATCTTATTTCCCGACATTTTTACATTAATATCACAATGAATGATACTGCATTCACTGGCTCATTGCCACAGCGACGGGACGAAACGGGCTCCCGGGTTGCTGGGCACGGCAGCGGATGGGGACCGGGCTTCTCAGGTATCCCCTGTCCCATTGCCCGTCCCGCTCTCGGGTTCCCCTACCTTGCACCCGGACGGACAAAAACCTAAACTAAGATTGAGAATTGTCGTTCGAGGGTGCGGTGTT
>CAZIRO010000119.1:0-9101 GCA_964541595.1 uncultured Acidobacteriota bacterium | reverse complement strand
CCATTTCCTGTCCCGATCCCGGGAACTTTTAGTGGATGTCGGGATTCAGATATCATCGGGCGCAATTTCGCTCAGGAAGAACTTGCGCAACCGTGAGCGTTTCCGGCAGTATATATGCCGAAATGGCGTCCGCAAGATGCGATGATATGCCATAATCAGAGAGGCGCAACGTGCAGCGTTCGACAGACATTCCGTATACGGAGTGGATGGATCGGATTCTCGCTCTGTGGCGGGGTTACCTGACGTCCATCCGGGGATACGTGGAACTCGCCGAACAGACACCGGATCGGCATCGTATGCAGGAGTTGTTTCGACTGCTGCACGCGCGTATCTGGGACATCGAACAGATGCTGGACAATCTGGAAATCCACCTGTCGATCCTCCGCAGCCACATTACTTTTGACATTCGTCCTGTGGATATCGGCGCGGTCGTGGAAGATGTGATCCGTCGCTTTCGAATGCTTCCCTCGCCGACGGCCCGTACGATTGCGTATACCCCACTGCTGGAACCGGCCACGTGGATTGGCGATGAAAAGAAACTGCGTATTATCGTGCAAAACCTGCTGAATAACGCCATTCGTCTGACGCCCGCGAATGAGCCGGTCGGAGTCCGGATGGCATACCATGCCCCGGGCACCCTGCACACCGGGCGCGTTCCAGAACGGTTGCGCGTGCAGGGTGTGTTCTTGTTGACAATTGAAGACCGTGGACCGGGCATTCCCGAAGAGTTGCAGGAACAGGTATTTGCGCCATATTTTCAGATTCCAGATCGCGAGTACACGCCCCATCAGGGTCTGGGTATCGGCTTGACGGTGGCCCGTACACTCACGGAGGCACTGGGCGGCGTGATCTGGCTGGAGCGCCGTACCGGCGGCGGCAGTGTATTTTATGTGGCACTACCGGAAAAATCCAAGTACGGTGAGTAAATTTCGGATTTCGGATTGCAGATTGGAACATCACCACGGAGGCACGGAGAAATAGAGAACGGTTTTTTCCTCTGTGAACTCCGTGTCTCCGTGGTGATGTTCCAATCCGAAATCCATCATGCATCTCCTGTGGCTATCTCCGGGAGGATGTCCATGAACTGGCCGACGTATCCAGATCTGCGCGGACAGACGGCGCTGGTGACCGGTGCTTCTCAGGGTATTGGCGCGGCCATTGCGCGAGCGCTGGCCCATCAGGGTGTGTTTGTGGGATTGATGGCCCGCTCCGTGGAGAAACTCGAACGCGTGGCCGAGACGATTTATCAGGAGGGCGGCCGTGCTGCAGTGGTCGCCGCCGATGTGTCCGATGAGGCACAGGTGCGTCAGGCCGTGCAGTCACTCCGGCAGGAGGCGGGACCGATTACGTTGCTCGTCAATAATGCCGGCGTGACACGAGATCAGCTCCTCCTGGCTATGAAACCGGAAGACTGGGAAACCGTCCTGCAGGTGAATCTCACGGGTGCATATCGGGTCACCCGATGGGTGTTGCGCGACATGTTGAAGGTCAAAAAGGGCAGCATTGTCAATGTCAGTTCGGTCGTCGCTCTGGCGGGAAATCCGGGACAGGCGAATTATGTGGCAGCGAAAGCCGGGCTCATCGGGTTGACCAAATCACTGGCACGTGAGGTGGCCTCCCGGGGCGTCCGGGTCAATGCCGTGGCACCGGGGTACATTGAAACGGCGATGACCGCCGGGCTCCCGGAAGAACGCAAGGCGGCGTACCGTGCGCAGATCCCGCTCGGTCGATTCGGTACCCCGGAAGACGTTGCGCAGGCGGTCCTCTTTTTGCTTTCCGATGCGTCCGCATATATCACGGGTGCCGTTGTGAACGTTTCCGGCGGGTTGTATATGTGATGTTGGGGGGCAGGGGTCAGGTCTCGGGTTTCAGGTGTCGGGTTTCAGGTCTCAGGTCTCAGGGGTCAGGTGGCCTCCATCGTTCGCTTCTTCGTCACTGCCTGCGTCACTTTTTTGACGTCATTGCCCGTCACTTTTCCCCTCGTCACTTTACGTTACTTCTCTGACGTCACTGCCTGCGTCACTTCGCATGCCTCCGGTACGTCTCCGTGCTGCGCGACATAAATACACCGTGGGTCGTCCGCGAACGGAGACCCGAACGCGGCATATGCACGCGACCGGGAGCCTCCACAGACGTCCCGATATGGACAACGACCACACCGACCCGGCCACGACGCCGGTTGCCGCAACCGCCGGAAGATGGGATGATTGCGATAAATCGTCAGCGGAAGGTGCTCCCGTACATTGCCGCACGTCAGCGGTAAGAATCCGCTCGGCTGAACAAACCCAATATGATTGATGAAGAAGATCCCGTATCCAGAGTTCAAATGCATGGGCGGCCGAATCAAACGGTCATGAGGTGGGGTATCCCCCACACGGCGTTCCCATTCTGTCCGTAGACGATCGTACAGCGGTCCGACCGGCAGAACGCGTCGCCAGTCCATGCCCCGTTCCGCACAGGCATTCCGCTGAATCACAATCCGCTTGAACTGGTGCCCTTCCGTTGTTTTTGCCGAGATCCAGTGGCCCACGTCGTACAACCAGTGCATGACGTCTTCATATTCCTGTGCGGTGAGATCCTGCAACGCAACCCCCCGTCCCGTTTGCACGAGAAAGAACAGGCTCCAGGTCATTGCCCCCCGTTCCATGACCATGTGCGAGAGTGCAGGGAGTTCATCCACGTTGTAACGGGTGACCGTGGTATTGATCTGCACTTTATATCCGATGTCTCGCATCCATTCCCAGATGCGTAATGCGGTCCGAAAAGAACCTTCAAACCCCCGGAATGCGTCGTGCGTCGCCGGCGTTGCACCGTCGATCGACAGGGATGCAACTCGCACACCCAGGCGGTGCAGCCGTTCCAGGCGGGAGCGGGTCACGCGGGGAGTGGGGGAGGGCGAAATGCCCACGGGAATCCCGCGTGTTACCGCACGGGTGACAATGTCTTCCAGATCGTCACGCCGGAAACAGTCGCCACCGGTCAGAATCAATAGAGGCCGCACGGTCGCCAGATCGTCCAGTAGACGGTCAATTTCTGAACCCTGCAGTTCCAGCGGGTGGCGATCCGGCATGGCTTCTGCACGACAGTGCTGGCAGACGAGGTCACATGCGCGGGTGACTTCCCAGAACACCATGAACGGCCGCTGATTCGGGTCATACCGCATTCGACGCAGATCCCGGTGCTGCATGCGTATCCTCCGTTTGAAGAGGTCCCTGCACGATGGAATTAACAATTCTCATTCCAAACCAGAGGGAAAGACATCCGGATTCGTGCATGTCCGGGCGGTATCGGTACGCCGGCCATCCCGGTTCTCAGCAGGGGAAATCCGGGGGTTCAGGCCGGCGTGATGATCCTGGCCTGTTTTTGGGACAAACTGTTGATAATGCGTTCCCAAAAATGAGACCCCGCGACGGGGCATCCAACTCCGCCTCCCGCCACCCTGGCCCCTGAGACCTGAGACCTGACACCTGGGACCTGACACCTGACACCTGAGACCTGAGACCTGAGACCTGACACCTGGGACCTGACACCTGACACCTGGGACCTGACACCTACCTTCCCATTCGCCTTCTCCCGCGAAAAGGCCTATTATTATCCCATATTCCAATGTCAGCATGTATGTCGTTCAGGTTGCCGGGAATGGCGTCATACACCTCTGGTGTCCCGTACGGTGCCATGAACGACAGCATCGGAGGGAGGAGAAGTCACCGATGACCTTGCTATCTCCTCAGGATGCCCGGACATTGCGGGACCGGTTTCGTACGGAAATGCAACGCCCCGTGCAGATCTGGCTGTACACCCAGACGTTGAACTGCCCCACGTGTCCCCAGGCGGAGCAGATCGCACGGGAACTCGAACAGTTGACCGACCGGATCGAGTTGCACATCAAAAACCCGCTCATCGATCCGGAAACGCCCGCAGACCGCCCGCAATGGGTCCCGGCGTTTGTCATTCGAACTGAACAGGAAGATTATGGCCTCCGGTATTACGGTCTACCCGCGGGTTTCGAGTTTTCCGTACTGGTGGAAACGATCCTCATGGTTTCCCGGGGGACGACGTTCCTCGAACCCCCCGTGGTCGAAAAGGTTCGACAACTCGTGATACCGCTCAATATCAAGGTGTTTGTCACACCCACCTGTCCCTACTGTCCGCAGATGGCGTTCCTGGCGATGGAACTCGCCTTCCTGCGGGATAACATCACGGCAGAGGTCATCGAGGCCGAGGAGTTCCCCGAACTGGCCATGCGGTATAGCGTGCGCGGTGTTCCGCGTACGGTGGTTAACGACAGCCTGATCGTGGATGGTGCGGTGCCGCCGGAAATGTTCATCGACCAGTTGCTCCGTCATCAGGAAGTCGAACAGCCTGCGCAGCCGCAGCAGCCCGAGGGTGGCCGGATCATTCTACCGTAAGGCAGCGTATGGACTGGGCAACACTCATCCGTTCGTGGACCGATGTCCGGGTGCTGCTCGTGGGGGATTTTCTGCTGGATCGATGGGTATATGGAACGATCCGGCGGATTTCTCGCGAGGCACCGGTATTTGTGGTCGAACACGAGGATGAACGGTGGGGGCTCGGGGGTGCGGCAAATACGGCCGCACAATTGACGGCGTACCGGGCACAGGTGTGGACAGTCGGCTGGCTGGGGGATGACCCGGAAGGTCGCCGGCTGCTGCATATGATGCAGGAACGGGGTATCCATACGGACGGTCTCGTGTGGTTGAACGACCGTCCAACGGTGGTCAAAACCCGGATCGTCGCCGGGCCGTTGTATGCCGTTCGGCAACAGGTCCTGCGTATCGATCAGGGATCCAGTGCAGAACGCCACCCCGTATACCGTGAACAGGTGCTGCGCCATATTCAGCGCATCCTGCCGGAGGTCGATCTGGTCCTTGTATCGGATTACGGATACGGGGCAGGGGATGAGGAACTCGTTCGTATTACGGTTGCGACGGCGCGATCCCGGGGAATTCCCGTGATCGGGGATTCGCACGACCGTTTGCACGCTTTTCGCGGTGCCTCCGCCATTACGCCAAATGAGTCGGAATTTGCGCAGACGGCCGGACAGTTGTGGACGGATGAGATGGAACTCGAACGGTTGATGCGTGCCTACTGTCATCGCCAGGAACTGGATGGACTGCTGGTGACCCGGGGTTCACGCGGCATGGCGCTGTACGAACGTGCCCACGACCGGGTGACCTGGTATTCCGTGATCGGATCGCCTTCACCGGTCGATGTGGCCGGGGCGGGAGATACCGTGCTCGCCACGTTCGGGCTGGTGTATACGGTGACACGGGATTTCCGTCTGGCCGCGCATGTGGCCAATGCTGCCGGTGGTATCGTGGTCATGAAGCCCGGGATCGTCCAGGCCACGCCGGACGAACTGCAAACGGTTCTGGAAACGTCTGCCTTCCCCGATGAACATGCATGAACACCCCCTGCAAAGCCATATCGAACCCATGCGTGTGGACCTCGCTGCGGTTCGGCAGTGGATGCGCCAGCACCCCGATGCACGCCCGATGAGCGTGTACGTCCATGTGCCGTTCTGTGTGGACCGGTGTGTGTATTGCGATTTTCCAACGCTTCGGTACCGCGCACCGGACCGTTCGGTATACGTGGACCGGATCGTTCAGGAAATCGACCGGTGGGCATCGGCATTGCGTGGACGGCGGCTCGTTTCGGTATATTTCGGGGGTGGAACACCGGGGATCCTCCAACCGGATGAGATCGCCCGCATTCTTGCTACACTGCAGGCGTGCATGGTGTGGGATGGACGTGTGGAAATCACGCTGGAGACCACACCGTGGACGATCACGCCTGCACGGTTGCAGGCCTGGCGGGATCTGGGGATCAATCGCGTCAGTGTCGGTATTCAGGCACTGAACGATCGGTTGCTCGCCCCCATGCACCGCGTGCACCGTGTGCGGCATATTCGCCGTGCCGTTCGGCTGCTGCGTGCGACCGGGTGGAACTGGAATGCGGATCTGCTCCTCGGGTTTCCCGGCCAGACCCGCACGCAGTGGCGCACGGCCGTTCGGGAAATCATTCGGATGAATGCGCCGCATGTGTCGATCTACCTCCTGGAACTGCATACGCGCACGCCGCTGGCCCGCTGGGTGCGGATGGGTCTATGCCGCCTGCCGGGGGATACCTTCGTCTGGCACGCCTGGCGATGGGCCTACCGGACGTTCCGTGCTGCAGGGTATCGATTCTACGAGGTGGCGAATCTGGCGCGACCGGGGTTTCAATCACGGCACAATGTGCGGTACTGGCAGCTGGGAGATTATATCGGGTTCGGTCTCGGCGCGCACAGTTGCGTGGGGCCGTTTCGCTGGCAGAATCCGGAGCGTTGGGATGCTTACGTGCGGGACGCGATGGGGAACAACGGGTATCCCGTCCAGGTGCGCGGCCGACGGGAACGGCTGCGGGAGCGGATTCTCCTCGGATTGCGTACGGCATGGGGCATTCCCCTGGCATGGCTGGAGCAGTACCATCGGGGTCGGACGGGATGGCGGTCGTTTCTGGATACGGCCGTGCGCGCACGGTGGCTTGCCGTATCTCCCGACGGGCGCCGCATACGGGCGACACCGAAGGGATGGTTCCGTCTCATGCCGATCTATGTGGGCCTCGGTCTGGATGAAACGTAACCGGAGGGAAAGGGACGTCAGAGAGGTGACGGGAAGGGACGCAGGGAAAAGGGACAAGAAGTGACGTCAAAAAAGGGACCGCAGGCAGGGACGCAGGCGCGAACGATGACAGCCACCTGCCCCCTGAGACCTGAGACCTGAGACCCGGGACCTGAGACCTGACACCCGAGACCCGACACCTGACACCCGGTGTCGACCGGTCCATCCCCTGTCCCATTTCCCGTCCCGATCCCGGAGGCCGCAAAAATTGTGTATTTTAACGACAGACAATAAAATGATCATTCCATTGCGGTGGAGGCGGAAGCATGCAAACGGTATTTGAAACGTGTACGCCCCGCGCGGATGTGCTTTCCGGAAGGATCGGAGAAGCACGGTTTGTGGCATCTCTGACCGCTTTGCTGCAACGTTCGGAAGCCTCCGAACTGGATGATGTGTATCGAAATCCGGTGGCGTTCTTTCAACGGACGTATCCCACGGATGGCCTGAAAACGCTGATGCGAGAAGTCTTTGGTCGTCTCTGGGGCTGTGATCCGACGTCCGCCCCTGTGCTGCGTATCGAAACGGGATTCGGTGGCGGGAAAACCCATAATCTGATCGCACTGTATCATACGGCGCGTGGGAGCGTACCGGAACGTTATCTCAGAGAATATTTTCCCGAGGACTGGCTACGGCAATCCCATGATCCTGTACGCATTGCCGTGGTGGTGGGGGATGCGCTTAATCCTGAGGATGGCCGCATGCATCCAGATGGAACAAGAACGTATACACCCTGGGGAGAGATCGCATATCAACTGGGAGGCAGCGCATTCTATGAGGAGATCCGGCATAGCGATGAACAACGTGTCCCGGGTGCCGTACCGTGGCAAAAAGTGCTCGATGATCAACCTGTGCTCATTCTCATGGATGAACTTGCTGCGTACCTGCGTATGCTGAAGATGCAGGACAAACAGGCAATGACAGGTCTTCTGGCACCGTTTCTGAAACATTTGCTGGAGGCCGTCGCGTCCGCACCGCGTGCCGTGTGTGTGTTGACGCTGGCGGAATCCACGGACGCATTCGGAGAAGAAAACGAAGAGATCATGCAGGTGCTCACACCGATCATGAATGAATTGCGTGCCATTTCTGCACGTATCGAACGGATTCTTTCCCCCACGTCCGGTGAGGGCGACATTGCCAACATTCTTGCCCGCCGGCTATTCGAAACAGTCGATCGCAACGCCGCACGAGAAGTTGCACATGCGTACATATCGATGCTGGAACATGCGCAACGCCAGGGAGCCGATCTGCCGCCGACCGCGCTGACCCCGCAGTATGGGGAGTTGATTGAAAAGAGTTATCCGTTTCATCCGGAACTTCTGATCGTGCTGAACCGCAAGGTTTCCACGATACCGAACTTCCACCGAACCCGAGGCGCACTTCGTTTGCTGGCATATACGATACGGCGACTCTGGGAAACCCGTCCTTCTGGCGTCTGGCTGATTCATCCGCACCATCTGGATCTGGGGTATGAACCGATTGTGGAAGAACTCACCAGTCGCCTGAATCGACCACGCTATAAAGAGGTTGTCCATGCGGATATCATTAGTCCAGTTGTGGAATCTGCCGGTTTTGCCACAGAGATCGATCGCGAATGGATGGAAAGAGGCCGTCGGCCGACGGCTGTTCGTGCAGCCACGACGATTTTTCTGCACAGTTTAACCCAGCATGGCAATATCGGTGCCCGTACGGAAGAAGTGATGCTGGCCTGTCTGGAACCCGATGATGATCCGCATCTGTTCCAGGAAGCCCTGCGAGAACTGGAGCGACGCTGCTGGTATCTCGAATACATCGGCGAACGATGGCGCTTTCAGACCGAACCTTCGCTGAATAAGATGATCGTCGATGAAATGCAGTACGTGGGTATCACCCGCGCGAAAAGGCTCCTGGACGACCGTCTGCGGAGTATATGGCGTTCCGGGATCTTCGACGTTCGCACCTTCCCTGCAGAACCGTCGGAAGTCCCTGACGATGCGGGCAGGCCGAAACTCGTCATCGTTCATTATGATGCGGCCTGTGCACGGGAAGAGGAAAAGGTACCGCCCCGTCTGGTGCTTCGCCTGTACCGTGAGAAAGGAACCGTGGGCGAGCCGCGGATGTTTCAAAACTATGTGCTCTTCCTCGTTTGTGATGAAGCCCAGAAAGATGCAATGGTACAGGCTGCGCGATACTATGAAGCCATACGTAGACTCGCGGAATCGCCCGATCGTCAGCATCTCCTTTCGCCCGAACAGCGACGCCGCCTGCGGGCGTTGAAAGATGAGAGCGACCTGCAACTGCGGATTGCCATTCATCGGGCATACCGGTTCCTGTATTACCCATCTGCGGATGCACCCCGTTCGGCCGGAGGATTGTGTCGGGAAGCCCTGCCGCTGCAGGATCAGGGAACCGTCCAGCAGGACCAGAGCCGTGTGATCCTGG
>CAZIRO010000118.1:0-9187 GCA_964541595.1 uncultured Acidobacteriota bacterium | reverse complement strand
CTGCCGCTGACGGCGATATGCTCCCGCTCATCGTGTTTGCCCTCCTGTTTGGCGTGGGCATTACGGCGATCGCGCCCAGTAAAGCCCGCTTTATGGTGGACTTTTTCGATGCGGTAACAGACGTCGCGATCGCCCTGGTCGAACTCATCATGAAGACTGCGCCTATCGGCGTATGGGGATTGATGGGTACTGTCGTGGCGCAGACCGGCCTGGACGTGCTCAAACCGTTGCTGATCTTTTCCATTGTGGTGCTTGCCGGACTGATCAGTCAGGTGGTCATCGTGTATACGCTATCCCTGATCGTCCTCAGTCGGGAACACCCCTGGGCGTTCTACCGGCGACTGGTCGAAGCCATGATCGTTGCGTTTACCACGAGTTCGAGTTCGGCGACCCTGCCCGTATCCATCAAGGTCGCAGAAAAGGAACTCGGAATTCCGGAACGGATCGCCGGGTTCGTATTGCCCCTGGGGGCGACCATCAATATGGACGGAACGGCCCTGTATCAGGGCATTGTGACCGTATTCCTCGCACAGTTGCTTGGCATTCCCCTCTCGGTTGGCGATCAACTCACGATCGTGCTCACGGCCACGCTGGCCAGCATCGGTGCAGCCGGCGTGCCGAGTGCAGGGATCATCACACTGATCGTCGTGCTGCAGAGCGTGGGGATTAATCCGGCAGGCATTGCGATCATTCTCGGCGTGGACCGCATTCTGGATATGTGCCGTACGGTCGTGAATGTGACGGGTGACCTCGTGGCCACACGATACGTGTATGCGGCCGAAATGGCCGTCGGTACGGCAGAGTTCGTGCTCCCGAACGGCGCCGAAAAGTAGTATTCCCATTGCGCCGTAACAAAGACGCAAAACGACATGAAGCAACGTCACATGTCGGCGATCCAAAACCCCGGACGGCGCAAACAGTCCGATGTCCCGCGTGCTGCTGCCAATCCCCGATGGCGCGAGTGGAAAATTCTTTCGGTCTGGTGTATACTTGTAAAACCCCGGAACTCTCTGAAATCCGTAAGGAGGACGTGTATGCGACATGTGTGGATCTGGGTGTTTGTGCTGGGTATGGCAACGGTTCTGCCATTCCAGACTGCGTGCATCCAGAAGAGTGAAAAAACAGAAACCGAACAGGCGACGGAGCAAGAGCAGGAAGAGAAAAAACCGGGATTTTTCGAAGCCATGCGACAGATAGGTAAGGCGGCCGAAGCGGTCAAGAAGACTGCCGAGGCAGCAAAAAAGGCCCAGGCGCGTAAACCCGTACAACCCTATCACTTTCGGGAACTCCTGGATCTGCTCCCGGAACCGCTCCCTGGCTGGAAAAAAGATCCGGACAGACTCGATGCCCGCACCACGCGTTTCGGAGAGTGGACTTACTCCTATGTGGAACAGACGTACATCACCGAGGATGGAAAGAGCGAGGCCACCGTGAAGATCACGGACGGTGCATTTATTCCTCCGTTGTATGCGGCGTTTGCACTTGCATCCATGGTATCGGAAGAAACCATGGACCATTACCGTAAAGGGTTTGAAGAGGACGGCGTGCGGGGAATCCGTGAGTTTCATTTTAAAGACCACCGCGGCAGCATCGCCATGGTTGTCGGTGATCGGTTTATCGTGGAGATCACCGTCCGCGGCGTGGACCGGGACGACGTTTTGAACGCATGGGAACGTCGTGTTCCGATACAGCAACTGCACACTATGGCGGACCAACCCGGTCATGCCGGCGAGCCGACGGCGGAACGCTAACCGCGGATGCCGTGGGCGTGATGCACACGTCCACGGATCCGCTTGCGTCGAAACACCACACCGAAAAACCCGTCCATCGGCGCAACATCCGGCCAGACCACCCAGTAGTACCGGTCCTGAACGTGCTGGCGGATCGGTACCGGCCAGTCCCGCGTATCCAGCCGTATCCGGTAAAAATCCGGACGCTCGTGCAAAAACCGTTCGATGACGTCATGGGTTTCCTCCCGTTCGAGTGTGCACACCGCGTATACGAGATGGCCGCCGGGACGTACATAGGAAGCCACGCCGGTCAGCAGGGCGACCTGGAGATCCCCGAGTTGCGCGATTTTCTCCGGAGTCAGACGCCATTTCACTTCCGGGTGCCGATGTGCCACGCCGAGATTCGAACAGGGCGCGTCCACCAGAACACAATCAAACTGCCGATCCGGCACAAGTGCCGGCATGCGCATGTCTGTGACGACGGGCCAGATCCGGAACGTTTCCGTCTGCAGGCGCGTCTTTTGCAACCAGCGCATCAGGTTAGTGACGGTTTCACGCATCCGGGCGATGGAGATATCCGCCACGACGATGGTACCCGTATACTGCATATCCTGGATCAGGCGGGTGGTCTTGTTCCCCGGTGCCGCGCACGCATCCAGTACCATCTGACCGGGTTCGACCCGGGTGAGTAACGGCACAATCTGGGAAGCCGCGTCCTGAATGGCGAAGTATCCGCGGCGGAACGCTGCCGTACGCTGTGGAACGCCGCGCACGACGCGAAAACAGTCCGGGATCGATGCTACACGTTCCACGGTGAGTCCCTGTTCTGCCAGCAGTTGCACAAACCGGTCGTCCGGCAGTTCCATATGACGGCGGATATACACGGGCGGATGCTGCTGGAGTGCGGTGAGTATTCGTTCCGTCTTTTCCTCTCCCCACCAATCGACCCAACGACGGACGATCCACTGCGGAAACGAATACCGAACGGCGAGGTAACGAATGGGGTTCTCGACCCGGTCCGGCAGGATCGTTTCCCAATGTTCCAGTTCCGCCGCGCGTCGCAGGATCGCGTGGACGAGTCTGGTAGATACCCCACTGATATGGCGTGATACCTCGGTCGTGGCGTGCACGGCTGCATACGCGGGAACGCGTTCCATAAAGAACAACTGATACAGGCCAACGCGAATGAGAATCCGGGCCGAGCGGCCAATCTGATAGTATGAACTGCCCGCAATGTGGTGCATGATATAATCCAGACGCGCCTGCTGACGCAGCACACCTTGGACCACTTCGGTCAGGAAATCCCGATCCCGACGTTCGCGCAATTGGGCCCGGAACTTCTCCAGAACGGCGTCGGCGGTTGCACCCCGATCGACCGCCCACAACACCTGATAGGCGAACTTACGTAATCGCACTCCCTTACGAATGCGACTCACGAGTTGCGGGGAACGCGGGCGTTTCATCGGATCGGCTCCGTACTCGCCGACAATCCAGGATCACACGTGTGCGTGTATGCGATCCGAACGGCGGCACCCGGATCTCCCACTGCGCGGTATCCATCCGGATAATATCGAGGTTTCGACCGGATTTGTCGAATCCGTGGACCACCCGCCAGCCGCCCGGCAGGTGTGCCCGAAGGGGAAACGCATGGCGGGCAAAATAGCGACTGTCCGGATCACCGGCGCCGCCGGTGGGCGCAATGTCCAGATCGATCTGTATTCGGGCACCGTCCGGGCCACGCGGAACATAACGTGCGGCCACGCGGGCGGTCATGAGTCCGGCAAACGCGCGAAACCCGATCAATCGCGTATACCCCCGCTGAATGAAGACCCGCAGGTAGTGCCGCAACCATGCGACCGGATGAATCCGCAGATCACTGTCGTGCCACCCCACCACGATCGGCAACCCGGACGCGTCCAGGTGCGGATCGGGACGACCGGCGAGCGGCAGATGCGCCCATACCGTCGGCAGGCGCACGATCTTCAGAATGGGACTGCGGGAGAGATCGTACAGCGTTTGCGCGTGCAGCAGGACGAACCCCAACCGCTGAGCCACCTGAACCGTGACCGTATCGTAGGCGTGCAGCGGCGGTGCGAATACGATCGGACGCATATCAAAATACCGTTGAATCCGGAACACACTCCGGGCCAGCCGTCGTCGCTGGATACCGCGCGGAACGGGACGCTGAAACGCCAGGTCGTAAAACTCGGCCATCCAGAGGTGTTCCCGATCCGGCGGAATCGGGCGTTGCCGACACCATTCGTTCAGAAACGGTGTCATATGAATGTCCCCATGGGACTCAATATCAATCCGTCCCGCACGCACGAGTGCGCGGATGGCCCGGTACTCCGCAACGAAGTCATATACGGGATCCGGCCATGTGCCGTGTTGCGCCACATAGCGGATCTCACGTACGGGAAAAATGCGGCCGCACCGTCGATCCCGTACACGTCGTCCCCTCCGAAAGAGGACGCCCATACGTGTGTCTCCGTTATCCACGAACCCGCTGACGTACATCAAACTCATCCGCGCCCGATACATCCGGAGGATACGGCCCATCAGCGCCCATTCCGCAGGGGTCAGTTCCGGAAAGCGGGTACGAAACCGCCGCGGGACCCGGGCGATCCATATCTTGGACGACGTCTGCGGATCGTCCATTCGCAAAACGGCCAGTCCCGTAAGGGGAACCCGAATGGCAGCGGGCAGTGCACGTATAATGGCCGTTTGTAGCAGCGCATCCAATCGGTCAGGTCGGGGACGCCACATTTCCGGAACGGTCCACGCCAGGAGCACGATACGGCCCCGGCCAAGGGCCTTCTCCGCGCGCAGCGGTGAACCGGATCGGCCGTCCTCCCAGAACACCCGCACCGATCCGGTCTTACGGACGTGCACCCGCACGGCCTCGCGGGGACGAATGGCAACCATCCGGGTTCGACCGCCCGATCGCACGCGCACACGCGTCACCCGAAACGGTACCCGCCGGTCGACCTGTATGTCCGGGGAAAGGGTGTCCGCCCACATGTCCGCGGTGACCCATAATGTGGTGCCGCGCGTAATCCAGTAGTGCAACCGGGCGCGGGCCCGCCGGGGCAATCGGGCATATGGACAGGCCAGCCAGACCGTCGCCGGCCGTCGATCCAGAGGGAACGCAGCATGGTCCACGGCAACGACCGTATGCGCCAGTCCGCTTAAACGGAAGAACTCCAGTACGGGCTGCACCCGGGGTGCGGTTTCGCGTGTCCATATCGGCACGTCTGGCGGTGCGGTCGACCGGCAGATCCAGACGTGCACGGTGATATCCCGAACGGCACCCGTTGACCCGACGGAGACCACGGGATTCCAACCGAGTATTGCGATCCAGCACACCCACTGAAATATCCGCCTGTGCCCCAACGTCTGTCCTCCCCGCAACGGGATCAATCGATAAACACTCCGGTACGCCGTTCCCACATGCGCAGTCGTCGCAAATGTTCGTTGGGTACCCAGCGATGCGGCGCCAGCGACGGCCACCATTTCAGTGTGCGGCTGCCCCAGATAAAAATGGCCTGCGCGGCGAGACGGTGCGCGATCTCGTTCGGATGGGGATCGACATACGGTATCGTCTGTAACCGTTCCGGATCCATCCCGCGAAACACGTCCAGAAGGTCCAGATATGGTACATGCATTTCGTCCAGCAGGTGGTGGATGCGTGCATGAATGTGCTGAAACGGATACCGGTCCCGATCAAAGGGCGCATACATCACCGGCCAGATCACCACAGCCCAGGGAATGCGATGTTCGGCGAGTGTCTGGCGGATCCGGCGCAATGCGAGGACGTGATGGTGATACCACCGGGAGTCCGGTGCAAACAAACGGTTGTAGTACTCGGCGTGTGCGCGGGCATAATACATCGCCAGCCAGCGGCGTGCGAACCAGCGTGCCAGCGCGAAATGGTCCATCAACCACCGGACGCGCGGAGACCACCGGACGGGATAGAGTTCTCGAGGCACCACCCGCGGGTCCGGATCGTTGAGATAATACCCCAGGATCACGTAATCCGGCCGGTAGGCCAGCCCCCGTCGGATCAGGTCCCGGTGCCGGCCCGTACCCGTGGCCTCCACGCCCCAGTTGAGCACCTCATAGCGGGGATTCGTCTCCAGCAGTTGCAACAACCGCTCCAATCGCGCCGGATACGCGTCATCGAACTGGACGTTGTACCCCCAGGTGAACGAGTCCCCCACACAGAGAATGCGCACGGTATTCGGAGGTTTTGTCGCCGAACGGATACGGTCCCGAAACGGTCGAAACTGTCCGGGATCGTAGTAATACAGCGGTCGATCCGTCCGGGGCCGCACGTGTTGTCTTGCGACCCGGCGGGCAACGATTTCCAGCACACCCAGTGAGAGCACCACACCCAGCAACAGGAGGAACAGGCGCCCGAGCCAGCGTTTCATCACGTGTCATACTCCTCTACGGGCGAAGTTACAGGCGAAGTCCGCGCGACTGTGCGATTGCATACACGGTACGGCCGATATGCGCAGGATTATCGACCACCGTGACCCCGGCGGCGGTCAATGCCTGGACCTTGGCTTCAGCCGTGCCCTGGCCACCCATGATGATGGCGCCCGCATGGCCCATACGCCGACCCGGTGGTGCGGTTCGGCCCGCAACGAATGCCACAACCGGTTTGGTCATATGGTCCCGGATGAAGGCAGCGGCTTCTTCTTCTGCCGTACCGCCGATCTCTCCGATGAGGACCACGAGATGCGTTTCCGGATCGTTCTGAAACAGTTGCAGTATATCCACAAAGGAAGACCCGACGATCGGGTCTCCACCGATCCCCACACAGGTGCTCTGTCCCATTCCCAGACGGGTGATCTGATCGACCGCTTCATAGGTCAGGGTACCGCTTCGGGAGACGATCCCCACGTGCCCGGGACGGTGGATATGGGCGGGCATGATACCGACTTTTGCCTTACCCGGAGAAATCACACCCGGACAGTTCGGTCCAATCAGACCCGCCCCGCCTGCCCGCACGAAACGGACCACTTCCAGCATATCCAGCGGCGGAATCCCTTCCGTAATGCACACGATCAGGCGAATCCCCGCATCGGCGGCTTCCAGGATGGCATCGGCGGCGAACGGTGCCGGTACGAAAACGAGTGACGTATTTGCCCCCGTCTCGCGCACAGCGTCATCGACCGTATCAAACACGGGAACGCCGGAGGTATTCGGTAAATCCCGCAGTACCTGCCCGCCTTTCCCCGGCGTGACCCCGGCGACGATCCGCGTGCCGTAGCGCAAACACTGTTCCGTATGGAACCGGCCCTCGCGACCGGTGATCCCCTGCACGACCACGCGCGTATCCGTATCGACCAGGATACTCATGTCACACCTCCCTGCCCGGTACGCGCAAGCGCGACCACACGACGTGCCGCGTCTTCCATATCGTGGGCGACGACGAAGTTCAACCCGGACGTCGCCAGAATGCGCCGTCCCTCGTCCACATTCGTGCCCTCCAGACGGATCACCATGGGTACCCGGAGTTCCACCTCACGTGCGGCTTCGACAATACCAGCGGCCAGTCGATCGCACCGCAGGATGCCGCCGAAGATGTTGATGAGAACCGCTCTGACCTGGGGATCTGCCATGAGAATCCGGAACGCCTGCGCGATCTGGTCTTTGCTTGCGCCGCCGCCGACATCGAGAAAGTTCGCCGGACGACCACCGGCGAGTTGAATGAGATCCATCGTCGCCATCGCCAGTCCCGCCCCGTTGACCATACAGCCGATGTCACCGTCCAGACGAATGTAACTCAAACGGGCACGATGTGCTTCCACCTCCAGGGGATCCTCTTCCTCCATGTCTCGCAATTCGGCGAGATCGGGATGACGAAACAGCCCGTTGTCATCGAGATTGATCTTGGCATCCAGCAGGAGGAATCGACCGTCGACTGTACGCACCAGCGGATTGATCTCGACCAGACTTGCATCGATCGCCCAGAAGGCACGTACCAGACGCTGCACGATCGAGATCCACTGCTTTAACAGATCGCCCGTCAATTTCATACGCAGGCCAAGCCGACGGGCCTGATATGTGTACAAACGGTGCAGACTCCAGACGGGTTCGTACAGGATCGCCTCCGGACGATGGGCGGCGATCTCTTCAATGTCCACGCCACCCTCCGTACTCGCCATGACGATGGGCATCTCGCGACTGCGATCGATGAGTACGGCCACGTAGTATTCATCCGCGATGGCAGCGGCCGCTTCGACCAGGACCTTGCGGACGCGTTTCCCCTCGGGTCCCGTTTGATGCGTGACCAGCCGCCGACCGATGAGATCCGCCGCCGCGTCCCGCACCGCCTGGGGTGTATCTACCACACGAATGCCACCGGCTTTGCCCCGGCCGCCCGCGTGGATCTGCACTTTCACGGCAAACCGGCGCACGCCTTCCGTATACAATTGTTTGGCAATCTGAAAGGCTGCCTCGGGCGTATGCGCCACCCGACCGGGTGGGATCGGTAGATCAAAACGGCGCAGGATTTCTTTTGCCTGGTATTCGTGCAGATACATGTAAGGCTTCTCCCGGATGTCCAGCGATGTACAGTACGTCCACCTTGCAGGCACAGAGACGTGGATGACAGAAACGCGTGTGCAGGTACCATGAACATCCTAACGGGTACACACGGTAGGTGTCAACGGATACGCCTCTAAGATCGGGACAGGGAATGGGACAGGGGATGCACGGGATCCACAGGTGTGCTGGTGGCCACCGGTCTCAGGTCCCAGGTCCCGGGTGTCAGGTGCCGGGTGTCTCAGGTGGATGGAAATGCCGATGCCACAATGCAGGACCACGCCGTTGTCGAATCGAGACACCCCGTGTCCCGATTGACCAGGCGATATCCTGTCATACAGGATGAAACGCTCCCGAAAAATTGGACTATTCATCGTGATGGGTATGGCGGAGGGCAGCGAGATGCGCACGAAGAAGTCTTCCATGGACCATAGCAGACCGCCGGGCATGGGTACGGACGATGCATGCACGGGCCGCCTCAGTCCGGTACGTTCGGACAGAACCGCACCCGCACCGCGTCCCATACCCCTTCCCCCTCCGCAATGATCCGGTACGTCAATACCTCCGGCAACCACAGTCCCCACTGCAACGGTTCACACCACGTGCAGTCGGCAACGTAATTGATATAAAATCTATATTCTTTTCCATTCTCTAAAAATATATGAAACTCTTTTTTCGCTCCGGTTAGATATACCCCGTCCGCACAGATGCCACACCGGCCCCAGAAACACGGCGCACACTCCGGACACCGCACCCGTACCACCCCCGTATACCCAAACGACTTCAACGTGCAGTTATACTGCTGCTGACCGCCTTCGGCCCTGTCGAGATACCCGAAATCGACCATCGGTCCGCACTGCAGGTCGATGCCCACCCGCACGCGCACCCCGATGTCCGTCGAC
>CAZIRO010000117.1:0-9228 GCA_964541595.1 uncultured Acidobacteriota bacterium | reverse complement strand
CCAGACCTTCAAACAGTGCGCGGCTGCGCGGACGGTGCTGGCGGTCTGCGGCGATCGCGGTGCCGATAGCGGCAAGTCCGGCAATTCCATACGTCCACCAGATCCAGTTCGGGAACAGGTGCAGACCGATGGGATAGGTGAGCACATCCGGGTGCACGAGCCGAATGGTGACGAGCGCACCGAGTCCCTGAACCCAGCGCCAACCCCAGCGGATCCGGAGCACCGGCATCAGCCAGGCGAGTGCGGCGGCCTCCAGCGCCCATGCGACGGTCACCGGCTGGCGGTCCCACACGAACGCAATGGTGATGGTCAGAAACGCGATCGCCGTCAGGGCCAGTGTGCTGTACGTATCGACCCCATGACGCTCCGACCGCCGTCGCCAGAATGGCAGTGTGAAGACACCGTATGTTGCCGCCAGTAACAGCGCGACAAGGTCCCAGTTCGGTGTGGAAACCGGAACACGTGGATGGTGCCAGTATGCGATACCGAAGAACACAAAGGCGGCTGCCGAGGAAATACGGGCGAAATGAACGGGCCGGTCACTCATCCATGTGAGCAGGTACCCGCCGAGCGCGAACAGCATCCCTTCACCCAGGATGACGCCGGCGTATCTGGGCCACTGCGCACCGGTCACGTGTTCACCCCAGTTCATCAACAACAGGCCGATCGCCACCATCGCCAGCGCAGGGAACCACCGGTACATGCGGTCCAGGAAATCGAGTACGAGCAGGGCTGCGCCGATGATGCCGAAGAACACCCATTCACGCAGCGCAAAACGGGTGGCGTGGGCCACGACCATGAGCAATAACAGCGCGGTGCCCGCGCCCAGACCGTTTACAATCGCGGTCAGCGTCCGCGTCCCCCAGGGGTCCGATTCCCGTCCGATGACGCCCGCCGTGAGCAGAATGAACATCGAGACGACCGCAAACCCCGAGAGCACCCAGCCATGTTCCGGTGCGAACAGAAAAGCACGCCAGCCGATGACCCATGCGGCGACGCCGACCAGGGTGAGGACCGCGACGAGCCACCAGCGGCGTATCCGGGCGATCGTGATCAATCCGATCTCCAGCAGACCGAAATACATGAATAGCGGAAGTGCGCGAGGCGTACCGATACGAATGAGATACGGGGTCAGGAATCCACCCAGAAGGCCAAGTACAGCGATCAGCATTCCCTGACGCAGCGCCAGAATCACTGCCAGACCGGTGGTTCCCGCCATGATGAACCACCCGATCCAGGGATGCATCAGGTTGTACAGGTTCACCGCGGCCAGCGTGGACGCATACAGCGCCACGATGCCGGCAGCCGTCACCCCCTGGGCGATCCACAGCCGTCGAAACGCAAATACCTGCCCACTCAGCAGTGCAATCGCACCGAAGAGATAACCGGCGCCCACGCGCAGTGTCGGAGTGATCCAGCCCATTTCAATGGAATACTTCAGGAAATAGACAACCGCCAGCGCGAGTGCGAGTGCACCGACCCAGATGAACAGACGCGCACTCCAGGGAAATTCCGTCGGCGTGGGGGTGGAACCGGGTGCAGCCGGCGTGGTCGAAACGGGTTCGGCCGGCGGCGGTGGCTGCACCGGTGGCGTGGTCGATGGCGCCGTCGATACCGGAGGTGCGGGAGTTGGCGGTGACGGAGGTGCCCTATGCTGAACGGTCAGTTCAGTTGCTGCCGGTGGCCGACTCGTGGCTGTCTGCTGCTGCGCCAGTTGACGTTCCAGTATGCGAACGCGACGTTGCAGGTCCTGCACGCGAAGGAGCGCGATCACTGCAATGGTGATCGGAATCCCGAATACCGCCAGTGCAATTACGGATACACACGCGATCAGACCATCCATCGTCCACCGTATGCGATCGGATCCGAAGGATATTCGGAGAAGTCCGGGTTTTCAGGAGATCCGTTCTTCATGCCGGGGGTGGTTGCCCGGTGATATCCGTAAAGTTCAGGATGTCGACGTACTCCCACTCACGATAGGCCATCACGAAGATCCCCCGACGCGTCGCTGCGCGTACGATGTTCTCGGGGACCACGATACTGCCGTAAATCCAGAAAATCTCACAGGCCGCGTACTCGGGGAAGAATTCCGTAAACAACGCCTGTCGCTCCCGGATATCGTCCAGATCCCGGGGTCGGGGAGTCGAGCGGACCTCAAAAACGAATACGCGCTGATCGCACACGGCCAGCAGGTCGATTTCGATCTCCCGGTCACCACGGCGTCTGCGCACGCGCTGCGCCACCGTTTCCGGTTCACACTGAAAATATCGTCGGAGCAACGGACGGGCTGCGGGTGCGATGATATCTTCCACGATGGTCCCCATCTTCCGCGCCAGATTGCCCCATTGTCGGTGCATTTCCCGAATCTGTTCATCGACCTTATCCCGATGTGCACGCATTTCTTCTTTGAACATGCGCATTTCCTCTTTGAACATGCGCATTTCCTCCACAAAACGTTCAAAGAGCATCTCCAGCCGATCCACACGCTCGCGTACGGTCGCCATTCGATATTCTCTCAGCAAGTTTCAGTGGATTATAACGATTCATCCGCGAAAATGCCAGGCGGGGGTCCGGGGCTTTCGGGCCGGGGCTACTGACCGTCACCCCGTGTCAATTTCTCAGTTTGACTCCCCTTCGTTGAACGGGGTCACATCGGAAGCGATGAGGATTTTCCGCTGTCCGGTGGCATCCGGCGGCGAGAGTATGCCGTGGTGTTCCATCATTTCGATGAGTCGTGCGGCCCGGTTGTATCCGATCCGCAATGCCCGTTGTAAATATGAGATCGAAGTCCGTCCGCTCTTGAGCACGACCTGCACCGCCTGGTCGTACAGGGGATCTTCAAAGTCGGCGAACGCTTCTTTTTCGATATCGGCGACCGTGGCCTGGTTGAGCAGTTCGGTGAACTGCCGCATGGTGTACATCGGCGCACCCTGCTGGCGCCAGAACCGCACGATCTTTTCGATTTCTGCCTCCGAAACGAACGCGCCGTGCAGGCGGATCATACGGTAACTCTCCGGCGGGACAAACAGCATATCACCGCGGCCGAGCAACCGCTCCGCGCCGGACCGGTCCAGAATGGTGCGTGAGTCGGCCAGGGACGCGACCCGGAACGCAATTCGACAGGGGAAGTTCGCTTTGATCACGCCGGTAATGACGTCGACGGAAGGCCGTTGCGTTGCAAGGATGAGGTGGATCCCCACCGCACGGGCCATCTGAGCGAGACGCTGAATGGCGTCTTCGACCTCGCGTGAGGAGACGACCATCAGATCGGCAAACTCGTCGATGACGACGACGTAAAACGGCAGGGGCTGCGGATCGTCAATACCCAATCGTCGGGCCAGGCGCTGCCCCCGTCGGGTCTGGATGACCTTGTTGTACTGCAGGAGGTTCCGCACATTGAACATGGCGAGCTGCCGCTGGCGTTCCTCCATTTCGCGTGTGAGCCAGCGCAGTGCCTGCGCCGCCTGACGGGTATCCGTCAGTACGGGAACGAGCAGGTGCGGAATCCCGTTGTAGAGTTTCAGTTCAACGTGTTTCGGATCGATGAGCAGCAGCCGCACTTCGTCCGGCGTATGTTGCAGAAGGATACTGATGATCATGCAGTTCAGGGCGACGCTCTTTCCGGAACCGGTGGCCCCCGCGATGAGCAGATGAGGCATCTTGATCAGCGATGTCACGTAAGGTTCTCCATGCACGGTTTCACCCAGGGCCAGCGTCAACGGCAGGCGACTGTTTTGAAACACTTCGGATTCGACAATCCGACGGAGTGCAATCACAGCCCGTTCACGGTTGGGGACTTCGATACCGATCGCCGACGCGTGCGGGATCCGATCGATACGAACGGATTCGGTACGCAGCGCAAGGGCAATATCTTCCGCCAGCGCCTGCACCCGGCTGATCTTCACGCCCGGCGCGGGACGGAACTCAAACGTGGTCACCACGGGTCCGGCAACGGCGCGAATGATTTCCCCGTCGATTTTGAACTCGGCGAGTTTGGACTGGATCGTTGTGGCGATATCGGCGAGTTCTCTGGATGACGGTCCGCTGTACGTTTCGGACGGGTGCAGCATCTGAAACGGTGGCAGGACGTATGTCGTATCTTCCGCGTGTTTTTTACGGATCTCTTCATACCACCGGCGGGCTTCCCATTCGATTTCATCGATCTCCTCTTCGGGCGCAGGAGGGGGCGTGGACGGTTCGATCGATGGGGTCACGGATACGGATTCGATTTTGGTCGCCGTTCCGGAGATCCGTTCTTCCGTTTCCTGGCGATCGACGATCTCAACGGGAATGTCGGTCCGCCGGATCTCGACAGAACGGTCGAGTTCAACGGCGGAATGTGTAGAGACAGACGGCGCAGGCCGGGGCGACGGCCGTACGGTCGTCCGGCGATGTGCGGACTGCACGCGGCGTCGGGCTGTGTATCCGCGCCACCAGGTCCGAACGGTTCGATAGATCGTATCGAACCCCGTACGCATTCCGGTCCAGGGGTGCCATCCGGTGAGGATGGCGATTCCGATCATGCACGCGAGTACGGCCAGCACGATGATGCCCGATATTCCCAACCAGTCCCCGATCCGATCGCCGATCCAGACTCCCAGCCAGCCACCGCTGGGAAAGGGAACGACCACTTCGCGGCCGCCGAATTGAATGGTCAGCGAGAGTTCCGGAATCATCACGTACAGACCCAGCAGCACAGCAAGTATTAGCAGCAACCCGCCGCTCAGCCACAGCAGAAAGTGCCCGTCACGCAACCACCGGTATGCGAACCAGAGACTCAAAATGGGCAGCAGGAATGCAGCAATGCCGAACGTCTGAACGAGGAATTCGGCAATCCATGCTCCCGCACGACCGCCCAGGTTGACGCGTCCGTGCGGGAGATCGGACAGGGCAATCGCGGGGAGGTCCAGGGGGTGGTACGAGATCAGACTGATGAACAGCCACAGTCCCAGCGCGATCCACACGAGGCTGACGATCTCGCTGGTCCACCGGCGAGATCGCCCGGACATGCCCCGCGAGTGCCGGGTATTCCGCGTTGTCCGCGTTGAACGTTGTTTCATGTTCGTGTCCACCGCGGGTGGCTCATGTGCTGTAGCCCGCTGGTGTATCCCGCCCCGTGTGCTATATCACACGGGTATACGCTTCCGGTGGCAGTTCCCACACCCGTACGCCACAGAATCGTTCCCCTTCCGGACAGTACGGGCGCGTGCGTGCGTGCCATCGGATCAGGCACGGCGGTCCCAGGTGGGCAGCGATGTGGGGATGCACCTCCCGGATCTGTTGCCATTCTTCCAGGGAAGCGCGCCAGATCTCTTCCTGTGCATTATAACAGAGACGCATTTCCAGCTTGTGCCGGAGGTTCAGGAGATCCGCCGATTCGTAAAAACGTACCGGATACGCGTTCGGCAGGAGATATGCCACGTATTCCGGTGGGGCACCGGCGCGTAACAGACGGTCGATCGTTTCAAACAGTGCCACCATGACGGTATCGTATTCCCGTTGAATGGTCTCATCCTGCTGGACGAGAACGGGTGTGATATAGTCCGGTTCCCCCGTCCAGGCCGTCCAGATGAACGGTCGGGATGCCGGGGTCATCCGATGTCGCTGATCCTGCGCGTCTGCCACGTGGCTCAACTTTTTCTGAAATGTATAGTGCACGTGCGCCATCACCCGCGTGGGTTTCAGATGGTGCGTGACGTTCAACGTGCTGCCCAGTGCCGGATGTGCGGCCGGATCGAGCACCTGACGGATGGCCGTGTCGTCCGGAAGTTCAGATGCCGGGATGCCGATAACGGCCCGTACCGCATCGGCGAGCACCGTTTCTCCGTTCGGGGTCCATGCGACCAGCCGGCTGATCCGACCGTTCAGCTGTTCGTCGAACTCGCGTACGAACGCCCGCGCACGTGCGGAAGGCGGCCACGCTGCCTGCGTGATCGGCCAGGACGGTGCAGACACCGCGTCCGACGGTGTGTCGAGTATCCATGTATAGTGCGGATCGTGCGCGAGTACCGTATCGACCATCTGACGGACGACGATCCGCTGTTCGGTCGGTACATCGCCGGTGGCGCACGTGTGCCAGTATCGTAAAAGGGTCAGTGCGCTGATCGTGTGGTACAGGTAGGTCGTGGTTCCCAGCGGGAGTACATATCGGGCGATTTCCTGGGCCTTTTTTTGAATCGCACGCGCGTATTTTTCCGGACGGTAGCGTCGGCCGGGGAAACGGCGATAATACGCACTCTCGACGATGGGGATCAGCCGTTCGGTCAGCGATCGGTACGCATCCATCAGCCGTTCTACGGTCCGGATGTACGTCTCCCGGTGCGGCGCCGGGAGGGGTGGGATGAGCACGTGTTCGGGTTGCACCGGGACATAGCGCTGGCTAACCTGTTCGCTGTTGTAAAACGGGTGGCTGTGCAGGAAGGACCAGACAAAGAGTCGTGAGACGTTCTCGATGGCGAACTGAAAATACGCGTGCTGCAAAGTGGTATGATGCCCGGCTTCGTACAGACTCCGGGCGAGTTTGCGGTCTTTTTCATCGAGAGGCGCGTCCCATACGATGCCCCGGCGGGAATAGCACGTCCGCGCACTGGTAATGACGCTGGCGAACGGGCGGGGAAACGCACGCACCAGCCAAACCCGTGGTTGCGGATGAAATGTTGCGGTCATAAATCATCCAGTGCCGGGAGGCATTTGCCGCTGGTGCGGAAGGGGGGACTCGAACCCCCACGGGCAAACGCCCATTGGATCCTGAGTCCAACGCGTCTTCCAATTCCGCCACTTCCGCACCGCCTCTCGCAAGTAATATAACCGGTGGTTCCGAACGGGTCAACCTCAGGTTTCGGCCGGTTCTTCGGTGAGTTCTCCGGCACTTTCCGCGGGGGCGACGGCTTCTGCTCCCCGTGCGCGCGCCCGGCGCAATCGGGTTTTCGCCTGTTCGGCCACGAGTTCAGCCTTGTCCAGGATCTCCTCGGTTTTTTCACGCAGTACCCGTCGGGTTTCCTGACCCGGTGCAGGCGCATAGAGGAGTGCAAGCGTTGTCCCGACGATGACACCAAGCACGAAAGACAGACCAACTTCCAGGAACGTCGCGCCATTCCGATCGGCCATTATCGATCCTCCTTATCCGAACCTCGAGAGTGAGTCCATCGTTTGTGTTAAACTATTGGGATTATTTATAAATGTTCAATCTGGAGATTGTGATAATCCATGTGTTCTCTTACATAAATTAGAACTTTCCGCGGGTGGTGTCAATATTCGGGTCCCAGGTGTCAGGGCCCAGGGGTCAGGTCTCAGGTCCCAGGTGTCAGGTGTCAGGTTCTCTATCATGACCGGGCGACCTCCAATCGGTCGCTCCGAAAGACACCCGACCTGGAACCTGACCCCTGCCATCCGGGATCTGACACCGGATACCCGAAATCACGGTCCACTGTGGCGTGTCCGGACAATGTCATGCAATGGCACTGGCAATGTCTGCGTGCCGATTGCATGAAGCCGCTTTAATGGGATGCACGGTCCGGAACGGCCAATCGCCAGACTTTGATGGCGGGCACTTCCCGACGGCCTCCGATCTTACGTCGATCCACACCGGCCGCCACCATCCACCGTCCCCCGGATGACCAGACCACCTGATCGGGCGTATGCACGGCATACGTCATCGCGAGCTCGCGAGTGTCGATCAGTTCCCCCCGGCGCCAGTCCCACTGGCGGATCGTACGGTCCGTACCAGCACTCCAGAGGAGCCAGCCGTCGTCCGCGAACGCCAGTCCGACAACACGACCGTCATGGGCACGGACGTCACGAACGACCGTATCGGTTTCCCAGTCCCAGATGCGAATCCAGCCGCTTTCATCCGCGGCGACCACGACCGCACCGTTCGGATGAATGCACACGTGCGTGATGCGGTCCCGCATCGGTCCGGAGCGTGCCAGCATTTTCCCCTGTGTCCAGTTCCAGACGATCACACGGTTGTCCCATCCTCCGGAGACCAGTCTGCGTGCGTGCGGGTCAAATGCCAGCGCATTGACCTCGCCCTGATGACCCTTGAGCATCCGGTGCAGTTGCCCCGTCGTGCTGTCCCAGATGCCGATACTGGAATCGGCGTATCCGACCGCCAGCCATCGACCGTCCGGACTGAAAACAAGCGCTTTCGGATAGGTGGTTCGAACGCGCAGTCGTAATTGCACCGTGCCTTCTGGCCATGCCACGATCAGGATTTCCCCGTTCAATCCACCCACAGCGATGCGCTCACCCTTCGGGTCATACGCCACGGTTTGAACGCCGATCTTCCCCGGTTGCGGAACGTCGATACTACGGCCGGTTACCGCCCAGTGCCATGCTTTCACCTCCGTACGACTGGCCGTTACGATCCACTGCCCGTCCGGACTGACGGTCAGGGATTTCACCCGATACTTCAGATTGTGGATACTCTTCGCGAGTTGCATTTCCCTGCGCACGGGATGTCGACGCAACTGATCCATCAGGGGGATCAGACTCGGGGGATCCGGTTGCCCCAGCCAGGCGCGCAGCGTCTGAATCTGCTGGGCGGCTTCATCGAGTCGACCGACGTCGATCAGGTGACGGATGGACCGCACGGACGTCTGCAGTCGCACCTCACGGATGGTGGCTTCCAGTTGCCGTCGTCGTTGTTCGATGTCCGGCCACTCCACAGCGGGCAATTGCTGTAACGCCTGTGCCGCCTGCTGCCAATCGCCCTGTTCAGCAAGATCCGCAATGTGTTGCATCTGGGCGAGGATCGTCTGAATACGTTGGGTGATCCGTGCGCGTCGGTTCTCCACCTCGATCTGGAGCGTTTCCGTGGGGGGCTGCAACGTGTCTAACAACTGCATGGCGGTATGCAGGCGCCCCGCTTCGATGGCCTGATCGACGACCTGCAGGGTTTGTGTCGTGCGGGCGACCCGGATCTGGCGGTACAGTGTTTCGACCGTACGCGCGACCTCAGGATGCGTGGTATCGGTCATTGTATGCAATGCGCGTTCGGCTTCATCCAGGCGACCTTCCCGGATCAGTGCGGCGATCCGGTCCAGCCAGGACTGCACCTCCGGTGGAGGCCCATTCGTCTCCGGGGGTTCGACAGATTCCGGGGTCCCGGGCGCGGGGGTCGTTTCCTGCGGTGCGGGTGCCTGCGGTGTATGCGCCGGACCGGACGGTTGGGGCGAGCGCGGGGGTGCCGTACGGGTCTCCGATACGACGGAGGGTGCGCCACGTTCC
>CAZIRO010000116.1:0-9408 GCA_964541595.1 uncultured Acidobacteriota bacterium | reverse complement strand
GTCCCCTGTCTTCCGTCTCCCGTCGCAAATACCTGCCACCGGAATACCCGACACCCGGGACCTGAGACCTGAGACCTAAATACCCGCCACCTGGGACCCGAGACCGGTGGCCACCGGCCCACCGGCGGTTCCGGTGGTGCGCATGTCCCATGGCCTGCCCCGATCCCATGGTTCAAGATTTGATACGCTGTGAATCCCTTTGATACACTGGTACCAGACGCATTTTCCCATCGGTGGACCGCAGCAATCCGCACCACCTTACATCAGTCGTACCCGGATGTTCCTGTGGAGCATCCGCAACAGGAGACGGTATCATGATGCGTGCATTATTCCTCTATCTGAGTCAGCAACCCGCATGGCAGCAGCGGCTGGTCGGATTCCGACCGACCCGCCGACTGGTTCGTCGATTCATCGCCGGGGAAACCCTGGAAGAAGCCATTGCTGCCATCCGCCAGTTGCAACAGGCGGGTGCCAAGGCGTCTCTGGATATGCTCGGCGAAAACGTGCGTTCGGAACAGGAAGCGCGCGTGGCGCAGCAGGCATACGTGCAGTCCCTGCAGATGATCCATGCATACGGGCTGGACAGCAACATTTCGATTAAACCCACGCATCTCGGTCTGGATATCGACCGCGCCCTGTGTTACGACCTGGTGGAGTCCCTGGTGGAGCGTGCGCACGCGTTGCACAATATGGTCGAGATCGATATGGAGAGCAGTGCGTATACCGATGCTACGCTAGACCTTGTTCACCGTTTGCGGGACCGGTTCGAACGGGTGGGCGTCGCCATTCAGGCGTACCTGTACCGGAGCGAACGGGACGTCCGGCGTCTGATCGAACGGGGTATTAAAGTCCGTCTCGTGAAGGGGGCATATAAGGAACCCCCGAGTGTGGCATTCCCCCGGAAAAAAGAAGTCGATCGGAATTACGTGCATTTGATGAAAATCCTGCTGGATTCCGGGCAGTACCATGCGATCGCCACGCACGACGCGCGCATTATCGAGGAGGCAATGGCATACACGCGGGCGATCGGTCGTGACCCGCGGAGTTTCGAGTTTCAGATGCTGTACGGTGTGCGTCGCGACCTGCAGCAACGATTGATCCGGGAAGGCTGGATCCTGCGCATTTACGTCCCATACGGGACGCACTGGTATCCGTATTTCATGCGCAGACTCGCCGAGCGACCGGCGAACGTGCTGTTCGTGCTGCGGCACCTGTTTCACTGACGGTCGTTGTAATCCGTATGCGGCCGGGCACACGGCCACCATACGCGAAATTCGGTACCCCGACCGGGTGCGGAACGAACTTCAATGCGTCCGCCGTTGCGTTCCACAATATACCGACAGATGGCCAGTCCCAGGCCCATGTGTCGGGTCCCGGGTCGGCGCGAAAAAAACGGCGTAAATATGGCTGCCTGCTCGTCCGGCGGGATGCCGGGCCCCGTATCCCGAACGACCAGCGTGAGGCCACACAGCGGGGCGCGGGCGTCTTCCGACCGTTCGGTCACGTCCCATACCGGTGTGAAATGATGAATCCGTAAGGTCAGTACCCGCTGTTCGGGCGGAACGGCCTGTAATGCCTTCAATCCGTTTTCCAAGAGGTTCCAGAGCAGCTGTTCCCATTCCTGCGCGCGGATGCATACCGGCGGGATCGAATACAATTCCAGATCCAGACGCACGTGATGCCGGCGCGCAACGGGTGTGAATATCTGCAATACACCGCGTACGATCTCCATCACGTCCGTCCATTCCGGATGCGTTGCGAGATGGACCGGCTGACGAAATCGCTCAATGTAGGCCATCATACGTCGAATCTGCCGGTGAACGGCGGCGAGATCGGAGCGGGTCTGCGCATCGGTCTCCCGTTTTTGCAGCAGTTGGATATACCCGTCCATGATGGTCAGAGGCTGTTTCAGTTCATGGAGGACTTCATAGAGCAACATCGGCAGGTAGCGCTCGTAGGTGCTGCCCGGAAGGCGCCCGGTTTGCGACATATCCGTCGCCTGTGAGCCGGACGGTCTGTCGTCCGGAGGGGCTGAATGTCTGTACGTCCACCACCATGCGAGTATGCCCAGACCGATCGTGCCGATGAGCACCCCGGTCGCCCACCAGCTGTAAGTCGTGAGCGGCGACCAGCCGAATGCAAAACCGATCCCGATCCCGCCGGCGATGATCAGTGCATACAGGAGAATCCAGGTGGCGATCGGGTATCGGATTGGGCGGATTCCGCGCTGCTCACGTCCGGTCATGATCGGACCTGCGGATTAGAAACAGAAGCCCGCCATGTGCGAGGGCGGGCCGGACCGCGACATGGCGGGCTCGGGCGGGCTGAACACATGATCAGGACTTGCGTTGATATTGCCGCATACGCCGTAAGCGACGACGCAACCGCTTGCGGGCCAGTGCCTCTTTCGCACGTCGTCGTTCTCCGGGTTTCATATAGAACGAGTGTTTTTTAATCTCTTTCATAATATCTTCTTCCTGGACCTTCCGCTTGAACCGCTTCAGCGCACTGTCCAGCGATTCGTTCGGATTGACGACAACCAGGACCAAGACTCCACCCCCTCTGGTTCTGTTTCGGTTCGTTTAAAGTATATACTTCGATCCCGATCTTGTCAAAAGTTGCATCAGCACATACGATAGTTGCGATTTCGTATACGGCGCAGCAGCCGGTACGGTCGTCACCCGACGGGTGGGAGTTTGTCGCCGTACCGTCAGGGTGTCCACATTGTTCGGACGCAGGTGTGGTATGCGGGTGATCGTTCTGTTTTCCGGGGGGCTCGATTCCACCGTATTGCTCTGGTGGGCACGACAGAAATACCGTGATGTCGTCGCGTTGTCCATACACTATCGGGGACGTCCGGAACGTGAGCGTCAGGCAGTCCATGCGATCCTGGCGCAGACCCATCCGCCCGTGCGGCTGATCGAGATCGAACTGCCGTTTTACATGGACCTCACGGTCTGGCAGCAACTCGGTCAATTGCTGCCGGCGGATCTCCGTTCGGCCGACGTGGCATACCTGCCGGCAAAGAACCTGCTGTTTTACAGTATTGCCGCATACTACGCCGAGATCCTGGGTGCACGGTGGATCCTTGGTGGGCATTATCGCGACGATCCCATGCGGTTTCCCGATGTGTCACGGACTTATTTTGCCCGGCTGAATACGCTCATCCGCACCGGTCTGTGGAGTCATCGACCGCGGTTGCAGATGCCGTTTCTGCGATGGGACAAGGCAACCATTCTCCGAACGGGCAAGGCACTTGGAGCGCCATTGCATCTGGCATGGAGTTGCTATGGGGACGGTGAGCAACCGTGTGGCGCGTGTCCCGGCTGTCATGAACGGGCACGGGTGGCGCATCTCCTGGAAACCCCGTCGTAGCAGACCCGGAACCCGGGTCCCGACACCTGACACCCGGGACCTGACACCGGTGGCCACCGGTATATCTGTGGATCCGGTGCATCCCCTGTCCCATTTCCTGTCCCGATCCCGGGACGTATAGACTTGCGTATTTCTATGCAATTGCGTAAAAGATCAATGTGTATATCCGTTTCGTATACTACCGGGGGTGGGGATGGGCCGAACGAGACGTATCATCCTGGAGGATGATCACGCCGAAGTGGTCATCCCCCAGCAGGTGCACTGGTTTGCCGTATACACCCGACCGCGCCATGAAAAAAAAGTTGCCGCCATGCTCGAGCGGAAGGGGTTTGAATACTTTCTCCCTCTGTATACCGTCCGGCGCCGGTGGTCCGATCGATGGAAAACCATTTCGTTTCCGCTATTTCCCAACTACCTGTTCGTACGGTTTGACCTGATGGATCACCGTCGATACATCTCCCTGTTGCGCACGCCGGGACTCGTGCATCTTGTCCGTTTTCGCGGACGTGTCGAGCCGGTTCCGGATGAAGAGGTCGAAGCGGTACGGCGGTTATGCACGTCTGGTGTGGAGTATGCGCCGTTCCCGTACCTGGAAAACGGTCGATGGGTCGAAGTCGTACGTGGTCCGCTGCGTGGAATGCGCGGGTACATTCTGCGCCGGGAGGGACATTACAAACTCGTTATTTCCGTGCACATTCTCATGCGATCTGTGGCCACACACGTCAGCGTATTCGATGTGGAACCACTCTGGTGAAATCTCCTGCATCAATGGAGCGTCCGTATCTTGACCTGGCGGTTGCGCGATGGGAATGGGATTCATCTGGGGATAGACGCACGCGCGTTCGGACGATCTGCAGGTATGTGTAGCGTCACGGGAATGGCCAGGAAGAAGTGTGAGATATAACACGTGGTATATCTTTCCCCGGCGAAATGTACGATGGTCCGATAGCACCGATGCGGGAACGCAACGAATACGCGTACGCGGGGCCGTATCCGCAGGACCCATTCCGTGCCGTCGGGACGGGGAATCCGGTAAATATGAAAATAGGACGGTTTGAATCGGTCGTAGATCATGAACGCAGGCTGCGGATGCGGGTCCACCCATAACTGATCCGTCCTGTTCATCCACACGCGGGTGAAGTGCCCATCCCGCGCGAGCGCCAGCGCATGCAGCCCGCAGAGTTCGCGCCGGCGGATGCGCGGGTTGCCGAATTCGTGACAGTGCAGTACGATATGCGTCACACCCACCGCGCGCAGAATCCGGATGTCCGCCGGACGCAACGGCCGGTGCATGAACTGCCACAGCCACCGCGACAGCGGGGTCAGAATATTGCCGCGTCCGTGCAACGTCCACCATCCCCTTTCGGTGGCCACGGCGATCGCCCGATACGGTATCATGGTGAACCGGTGATGTCCGCTCGGCAGTTCGACCACCACGCTGTTTGCCGGAATGCGATGATGGACCGGTTCGGTGAGGTCTTTCTCCGTGACGGTCGTCACCCGTACGTTGGCATCCGTTGCGAGCAGCAACAGTGCCAGCCCGATGCCCACGGGCACCATGTGGCCAGCGCGATGTTTGTGCTTCTTCCACGCGGTATCGAGGACCAGTGCCGTTTGCACAGCCATCAGCCAGTGCAGTGCGATACGAAACCGGTGCGGTGCCCGGATGCCTCCCGTCAGTCGACTGCGGTGGTGCGCGAGGATCCACAGCGGATTGGGCACACCGGAAGACGCCCTTCGGTGGACCCGGATATACGGTCCCAGACTGCATACGGCAACAAACAGCCAGACACCCAGCAGCACCCGGATGTCCCGGCGATTTCGCAGCAAGATGCATCCCGCAAGCCATCCGACCAGCAGCAGGATGCCGGGATACGGCGAGTACGGAGAAACCCATGCACGGGCACGCGTCTGCAAAGGTTCCGTCCACTTCAGGCCCACGGGAAGCGTGGCGAAGTCCCGCAGCGTCAGGCTGTGCGGAATGACCTGACGCAGGGGACGGCGCATCTGAAACGTCCGCGTCATCGCACGGTACGGCAGGACAGCCATCCATGTGCCGAACAGTGCAATGCCGAGTGCGACCGCCATCCGGAATACCGGATCCGTGGGTCGGATGCGAATGCGCCGTCGCCGCACCAGCCGTCCGTACAGACAGATGATCAATGCCCCGAGCAGACCGAGGAACGCCGCAACGAGCGGATACACTCCGAAATACACCTGCAACGGTAGAAGCAGGCCTCCCGCGATCCAGGATGCCCATCGCCCCGTCCGGTACCCGTGACTCCACAGAATGAACGCCACCAGCACCGGCGCATCGAAGATCAACTGCACGTGCGGTTGCCCGCCCCAGACCCGCAGCGGATTGAATACCCAGACAATGCTCACCAGGTATATGACCCACGTTGCCGAAATCCACAACCGCAGCAGACGAATCATGCACAGCAGCGACGTTGCCTGTGCCAGCCACCATGCCGTGTGGTAGAGTTCCACCACACCGCGGTGCGCCCACGGCGCAAGCAGCAGCCCCACACCGATGAAGTTCTCCGTCAAAAACGTGGTGTTTCGATACGGAAAGAAAAACCGTGGACGCGCAAAATCCAGCCGTCCGGAAGCCCACCGGGTGGCCTGATGTTTGATCAGCGCTCCGGAAAGCGCGGGATCACCCAGGCGGAAGGTGTATCCATTGTACAGATTGTGATGCAGCCACCCGAAGAAATGGACGGCCAGGATCACCACACAGAGATCCTGCATCCAGACCCGAATTCCAGCGGCCGTTCGCATGTTCCGATCGGATCATCTCCGGGTACTCACACTCCCGGGCCCGGCGCTGTCTCCACCATGTTCCGCGCACATGCGCCCGCTCGCCGCTCCACAGCGGTGCCAGCCGCACCCTCGGCAGCCGGGGCTCCTCATCGTCATCGTAAATGTCGTATGCGTCCACCTCCGCGGGCGTGTCGTGGTCCCACCGATTGTACCTGGCCCAGACCTTCACCTCCCCCGGCGCATATTCCCCCGTGAGAATCAGGTCATGCCCGAGATACCAGTCCGCTTCCTCCTCCATGAACGCATTGTTGCGGATCACGTTGTGTCCCCGGCTCCCGCCGGGTCCGCCCCCCAGGTCGATATACGCATTCGGATGCGGTCCACCGAGTTGCAGGATTCGGATGCCCACAATACTGTTGTTTTCGATGACGTTGTCTTCGGCAGTAAAGCGCGAGTCCAGATTGACGTGTAATCCATAAGCAAATCCGCGGATCCGGTTCCGGCGGAGGAGCGTTCGACTGTATTCATCAGCCCCGGCCACATATACTCCATACGTGATGTAATCCGGCGGGGGGCCGAAATACGTCTCTCCCCGCAAATGGTTGTCTTCAAAAATGACCTCTCCCCCTTTGATGGCTCCGACAATCGCATATATTGTGTAGTTGAATTCGTTGTCTCGAATCTCTCCGCTTACGGGAAACAGATTGAGTCCACAACGGACAAACCTGTTATGAATCACCTGAATGTCTTCAGCCTGTTTATCGACATATACGTTGACGTTTAGCGCCCTTGAAATTTCCCGGTACCCCGCCTCGCATACGAATACCAGGTCCCGGACCGTCACCCCATCCGTCATGATGAAAATCCCGCCCTCACCGAACACACCCGCCTGGTACACCACCGCCTGCAGCGGCGGGTCCGCACGCAGGGTCAGTCCTCGTTTCAGGCGCAGGTCGTACTCGTAATACGCCCCCGGCCGAATGATGATCGTCGCGCCCTCCGGCGCAGCAGCCACGGCTTCGCGAATGCTCGCATACGGGTGGTCCGGCGAACCGTCGCGCCGGTACGAAGCATGGCGCGCGTCAACGTAAAACACCGTCCGTTGCGGTTGCGTGGGGGACTCCCGCGATTTCCCGCACGCCCCCGGCAGCTCGAGTAGCAGAACCAGCACCAGCACCCGGATCACAATGAACGTGATTTTCATCTGTTCCTCTCGTAAGATTATACAAAAACCGGGTGCGGGGGTAAAGAAGCGAACCCCGGGATCAGGACAGGAGATGGGCCATGGGGTGTCCCGACGAGGCGGTCTTTAATCCCCTGTTCAAAAGCACACGCCGATACTGAACCCGAAACACCAGACTGCATTGCAGATCTTTCTCCCGATCAGTGGCGCATAGTGAACCCTGAACAGCCATTTCCCGGTTTGATACCGATGCGTTAGCACATCCAGTGAACATCGATATCAAGCCAGCAATCGCGAACAGGCTGGAGATGGTGCGCGTTGCCATGGAAAACCTCCCGGGATTTCACCGATGGAGCAAACTGCGGAGGGCAAAATACCGACCGTCATCGGCGGCAATGACCGTGCGTCCGGTCGTTTCACTCCATTTCCGTGCGATCTGCCAGGGTTTCTGGCGCAGTACACTCATACCGAAATGGGTGAGGATGACCACCCGGGCTTCGAGATTGATCACGAGTTCAAACGCTTCCGGCAGACTGAGATGGTCCACCTCCGGCCGCGGTTCCGCGAGGGTGACGTTCATGATGACCACGTCGCACGTTCGGTACGCCGGGATCAGGTCTTCAAAAAAGGCCGTATCGGCAATGTAGGCCACGCGCAGATCGTCCAGATGGAAGATCAACCCGTACGTTTCTACCGAATGCCGGTGGCGCAGCGGAATTTCCATGCGGATGGTATCGATCGGATACACCTCGCCGACCCGAAGGCGAATTGGCGGTTCCGGGAGAAACTCCAGCGTGTGCGGAAAGATCACGCTGTGCGGTTCCAGACAGTCCGATGGGCAGAATACGCGCCCGCGGGGACGGGTCCCCGCCTGGGTCATGGCTTCGATCATGACGGACACGTCGCTGCAGTGGTCGAGGTGACGGTGAGACAGGACGATGGCGGCGAGCTGTTCAGGCTTGAGCGGCGGCCGACTGTTGCGGCACCGCACGAGTGCGCCGGGACCGGGATCGACGTGGATGGCCGTTCGGCCGTCGCCGATCCAGAATCCCCCCGTCGCCCGCAACTGCCGGGTCATGACAAACCGTGCACCCCCGGTACCGAGGAATTTCACATAGGGACCCGTATCTTTTCCGGTCATTCTACGCGTGCACGAGCGTGGTATCATGATGCGGCTGCAACGATCGCCCGCATCGCCTCCAGCGCTTCGTCCATATCACTGCGTTCATACACGCCCTGTTTTAAGAATGCCTCAATCCGGGGGTATTTGGCAATCGCTTCATCGACACGCGGATCGGATCCCTGCTGATAGGCACCGAGCAGGATGAGGTCCCGGTTTTTCTCGTACAGGGCGATCATTTCTTTGATTTTTCGTGCGAGTTCCCGGTGTTCCTCGGACACCACGCTGTTCATGACGCGGCTGGCGCTGCGCAGCACGTCAATAGCGGGATAGTGGGCCCGGGCGGCGAGTTCACGGGACAGGATGATGTGCCCGTCCAGGATGGACCGCACTTCATCGGCAACGGGTTCGGACATGTCATCGCCTTCGACCAGTACGGTATAAAATGCGGTGATCGATCCTCTGTCCGAGTTTCCTGCACGTTCCAGGAGTTTCGGCAACGTGGCGAACACCGATGGGGGAAATCCGGCACGTGCGGGGGGTTCCCCGATGGCAAGACCGACTTCCCGCTGTGCCCGTGCGAATCGGGTGACGGAATCCATCATCAGAATGACTTTTTTCCCCTGATCGCGGAAATATTCGGCGATCGCCGTCGCCACGTATGCGGATTTCAGACGCACAAGCGAGGGCTGATCGGACGTCGCAACGACGAGGACCGATCGCGCCATCCCCTCTTCTCCCAGGCTTTCCTCGATGAAATCGAGCACTTCACGGCCCCGTTCCCCGATGAGGGCAATGACGTTCACGTCCGCGACCGTATTTCGCGCGAGCATACCGAGCAGTGTGGATTTCCCCCCACCGGCCGCGGCGAAGATCCCCACACGCTGTCCCTCACCCACGGTGAGCAGCCCGTCGAACACCCGGATCCCGACCTGGAACGCACGCGTCACCCGCTGTCTGGTCATGG
>CAZIRO010000115.1:0-9427 GCA_964541595.1 uncultured Acidobacteriota bacterium | reverse complement strand
GAGCACCCATACCGCCCGGTGCGGATAGCGTGATTCCACAGGAAGATACCACGTTTACCGAAGATCGGGTACGGATCTCACGTGCGGTTCGTCCCGGAGAAAACGTGCGCCAGGCGGGGGAAGATTTTACCGCGGGGACCGAACTGCTTGTACCCGGTCGGTTTCTGGACGCCCGCGCGATCGCATTGATCGCCCATACCGGTCGCGCGACGGTGCGCGTGTATCGACCCCCCAGGGTGCTCGTCGTCGCCACCGGAGATGAACTGGTCGAACCCGGAAAACCTCTGAACAACGGTCAGATCTGGGAAAGTAACAGCTATCTCATCATGCTGCGCCTGCACGAACTGGGAATCCCCTGCGAGCGGGCGCGGTTCCTGCCGGACCGGCCGGACACAATGCGGACGTTTTTCCGGGAAGCCCTGGAAACATACGATGCCGTGATCACGTCCGGTGGGGTCTCCGTTGGGGCATACGATTTCGTGAAGACCGTGTGGACAGAACTCGAGATCACACCGGTGGTCCAGGGATTGCGGATCAAACCGGGGAAACCCGTATGGATCGGCACCCGCGATGACCGCTGGGTGTTCGGACTGCCGGGGAATCCGGCATCCGCATGGACCTGTTTTGAGATTCTCGTTTATCCGTGGTTGTGGTGGATCCAGGGGTATAACGGCGAACTGCCGTGCACGTTTCCGGTCACGTTGACTGAAACGGTCACGAACCGCGGACCCCGCGAATGGTTCGTGCGGTGTACCGTCCGTATTGAGGGAGACCACTGGATTGCCTGGCCGGCAGGACCGCAGGGTTCCCATCTCGTGTGGCCAACGGCGCGGGCTCATGCGATCGTTCGGATACCGCCGAAAACCACATGGGAGGCTGGGACAACGGTGCCGGCGATTTTCCCCGGAATGTTCCCGCTGGACCTGCTTGTTCATACTACCACGGAGGCACAGAGAACACGGAGGATTTGATTAACATGTTATACTGAGATCGGGACAGGTAATGGAACAGGGGACCCACCGGATCCACATTGGTCCATTTCCCCAATGCACGCATAAGACGATTGTCCGATTTCTCCGTGTCCTTCGTGCCTCTGTGGTTTCTATCCACCTGACCCCTGAGACCCGACACCTGACACCTGGCACTTAACACCTGACACCCGAGACCTGAGACCTGACACCTGACACCTGGGACCCGAGACCTGATCCCCGACACCCGGGACCGACAACATCATACTCCCCTTTGTTCCAGATAGCGCAATAACCCGATGGACAGTGCCTGCGGATGCAGCAGCGCCAGCGCGTAACCGATTTCCGATTTGATAAACAGTTGCGGCCAGCCTTTTAGCGCCCAGTAGACAAGGTCTTCCGTCCAGTTGGATTTCTTTAAAGCGGCCTTCCGCAACCACGCAATGACTAACCGTCCCCAGATCTCTTCACCAGCATGGATCTTCGCGAGCAGTTGCGCGAGGTTGACGCGCACCCAGAAATCGTCCGTTCGGTTCGCCTGCGAGATCCATTCTCGCAGTTTGCAATCTGTCGCTGCGGCATGGTTTTGTAAACTCTGGAGGATTCCGTGTATCGTCTGCACGTATTCTCGTGTGGGGCGCGACGCTGCATGTTCTTCAAACGGTTCCTGAACCGATGAACTCGAGGTGGGCAGCACCAGTGTGGGTTCATCGGCGATACGGTTCAGAACGTCACGATCCCGTCCGTTCCTGCGATCGAAATCGAATGCGTTTCCGGATTTGGATTCCAATACCGTCATGACTTCACCTCCTACCTGTCGCAATATTGTATCGTGTAGCGATGCGCGGGATCCCGATGATGGGATCCCCCGGTCCGCACTCCCGGGCACCCGAATTCAGAAATGTAAGGGAGCAATTTTCGTGCCATGCCCCTGGGTTCTCCACGTTGCCGTGGTGAAACAAAACGTCATGAACAAGACTTTCCGGATATCCGTGATGGAAACCATTTTTCGGGTCACGAAATCGCGACATATTTTTCGCATAAACGTCACAGATATGTGACAGTCCCGGGTGTCCTGATGGTCTCCAGATATCACCATGCGTGAACAAATACCCACCCTCTGTCCGCCACCCGGGATCTGAGGACCTGAGACCTGAACCCAACCCCCACCCTGAAACCGGGACAGGCCATGGGACATCGTGGGTTCCCATGCGGTCATACGCGATCCCCCGCCCATGCGTGCCCCGTCCCCTGTCTTCCGTCCCCCGTCCCGGATACCTGCCACCTGACACCTGGGACCCGAGACCTGACACCCGACACCCTGGACCGGAGACCGGTGGCCACCGGCATACCGGTGGACCCGGTGGTACGCATGTCCCATTGCCTGTCCCGATCCCAGAACCCCCACCAACTTGACACTCCCGCTGCCCCGCCTGTATAATATCCATCCACGAATTTCTTGACCTCATCAGTTGCATGGTGTATAATTCTCTCCTCCTGGACAATGGGACTTACATAGCGAGAGCAGTAAAGTTAGAATGAATATATTTCGAACTTCGAAGTACAAATTTCGAAATTTTGGGTATGGAAAGATTGTATAAAATTGATGATGTGGTTGAATATTGACAGGGTGAGATACGGCGGGTCCGGGATTTCATGGATACCGTCTGCAATGAACGATCCCGTGGACACGGCTGTGCCCAAAGGGGGCATCATCTGGGAAATGGACTGCTAAGCCTATGACCACCGTCACGATCATCCGGCCGAAACGCGGATGGTGGGACCTTGACCTCCAGGAGATCTGGCAGTACCGCGAGCTGCTTTACTTCTTCGTGTGGCGCGATATCAAAGTCCGCTACAAACAAACCGTGATCGGCGCCGCATGGGCCATCATCCAGCCGTTTTTTACGATGGTCGTGTTCACGCTGTTCTTCGGGAAACTCGCAAAAATCCCGTCCAATGGCATCCCCTACCCCGTGTTCTATTACAGCGCACTCCTGCCGTGGATGTACTTCGCCAATGCCCTGCAAAATGCGACAAACACCATGGTCGAACACCAGCGCGTCATCACCAAGGTCTATTTCCCCCGGATCATCCTCCCGATGGCCGCCGTCACGTCCGGTCTCGTCGATTTCGGGATTGCGTTTACCATCCTCATCGGCATGATGCTCTTCTACGGGATGGTCCCGACAACGGCCACTCTGCTGTTACCCGGATTTCTTCTGCTTGCTGTGTTGACCGCGTTCGCCTGTGGACTCTGGTTGTCCGCTTTGAACGCGATCTACCGTGACGTCCGGTATGCCGTACCGTTCCTCATTCAGTTCTGGATGTTCGCATCGCCGGTCGTTTATCCGAGTAGTATCGTGCCGGAAAAGTTCCGCTGGTTGTACGGTCTGAATCCCATGGCTGGCGTCATCGAGGGATTCCGCTGGGCGTTGACCGGTCAGGGGAGTCCACCGAATATCCTGCTGCTTGCATCGATTGCGGGGGTGCTCATCGTGCTCATCGGTGGGATCGTTTACTTCCAGCGGATGGAATCCACCATCGCCGACCTCGTTTGAATGATGGACTGGCGACAGAAGACGGATGACTGGAGACGGAAAACGGATGACCGAAGACAGGAGACAGATGACCGGAGACGGAAGACTGAAAACGGGGTGCGTCCACCGGTTTACAAATTCCAGCGATTGAAGGTGTACCAACTCGCTTTAGAATACGTGGACATGATTTATACACTTGCGAGTCAATTGCCAAGCAGTGAACGATTCAATTTAAAGACTCAGTTTGAGCGTGCTGCGACCTCCATTGTGTTAAACATCGCTGAAGGATCGACAGGACAGAGTAATGCGGAACAAGCACGTTTCCTTGGGATGGCTACGAGGTCTTACCTGGAAACGATTGCCTGTTGCGATTTGGCAGAGCGACGTTCCTACTTAACTTATGAACAGCTCAAACCTTTGCGTGATTTGGGTCATCGCCTTTTCATTAAACTCCAGGCGCTGAAGCGCTCACTTAAACGCACCCAGAACGACCACCTGTGACGATTTCCCGACAACCGTCCCCGGTCCTCCGTCTCCCGTCTCCGGTCCTCCGTCTCCCGTCCCCGGTCCTCCATCCCCTGTCACCGGTCCTGTTTAACGACACGCAAACTGAAGTCCGACCATGTTGATTGAACCGTACGGTGGCCGGCTTGTGGACCTGCGCGTACCCGAGGCCGAACGCGCGGAACTCCTCGCCCGCGCCCACTACCTGCCGTCCGTTCAGATGACCCCGCGCGAACTCTGCGATCTCGAACTGCTCGCCGTCGGCGCATTCTCCCCGCTGGACCGGTTCATGACCCGGGAGGACTACCACCGCGTCCTGGAAGACATGCGTCTTGCAGACGGGACCCTCTTCCCGATTCCCGTTACGCTCTCGGTGCACCACGTGGACCCCGCATGGATCGACCACGATATCGTCCTCCGCAGCCCGCGCAACGAAATTCTCGCCATCATGACCGTTGAAGAGGTCTACGAGCGCGACGATAAACAGGAAGCCCGGGCCGTTTTCGGCACGACGGATGTCAGCCATCCCGTTGTCGCCGAAATGGAACACTGGGGAAAATACTGCCTTTCGGGGACCCTGCGGGTGCTCAACCTTCCGGTCCGGTACAGTTTCCGGGACCTGTACCTCACCCCTGCAGAAGTGCGCGCACGCCTTGAACGGCTGGGATACACCAACGTCGTCGCGTTCCAGACGCGCAACCCGATGCACCGGGGACATGAAGCGATCACCAAACGGGCGATGGACACCGTCCACGGCAGTTTGCTGATTCACCCCGCCGTGGGACTCACGAAACCGGGAGATGTCGATACGTATACGCGCGTGCGATGCTACCGCACGCTGGTGGAACGGTATTTCGACCCTGAACGGACGGTCCTGAGTCTCCTGCCACTGGCCATGCGGCTGGCCGGGCCGCGGGAAGCCCTGTGGCATGGCATCATCCGCCGGAATTACGGTGCGAATTACTTCATCGTCGGACGTGATCATGCGAGTCCCGGTGTGAATACGGACGGCCAACCGTTTTACCCACCGTATGCAGCGCAGGAACTCTTTGCACAGTATCAGGACGAGATCGGAGTCCGGATGCTTGCGTTCCAGGAGTTTGTCTATCTCCCGGACGAGGACCGGTATGAAGAGATCACCCGTGTTCCGGCAGATTGCGAGTACGTACGGCTGTCCGGGACGCGTCTGCGGCATCACCTGATGAACGGCGAACCGGTACCGGACTGGCTGGTTCGCCCGGAAGTGGCCACGATTCTCCGGCAGACGTATCGCCCGAAACATGAACAGGGGTTCTGCGTGTGGTTCACGGGACTGCCGTGTGCCGGAAAATCGACGATTGCGGAAATCCTCGTGGAGCGGCTGATGGAGTTTGGTCGACAGGTGACCCTGCTGGACGGCGATGTCGTGCGCACGCACCTGTCCAGAGGGTTGGGATTCAGTAAGGAAGACCGCGATACGAACATCCTGCGCATCGGGTTCGTCGCATCGGAGATCGTGCGTCACCACGGGGTGGCCGTGTGCGCGGCGGTGAGTCCCTATGAGGCCACGCGTAACGAAGTGCGGGCGATGTTCCCGGAGGGACATTTTATCCTGGTATACGTCAATACTCCGCTGGAAGTCTGTGAACAACGGGACGTCAAGGGACTGTACGCACGGGCACGTCGTGGTGAGATCCGCCATTTTACGGGAATCGACGATCCGTACGAACCCCCGCGTCACCCGGAACTCGTGCTGACGACCACGGACTGCTCGCCTGAAGAAAACGCCGACCGCATCGTCCGCTACCTCATGGACCGGGGGTTCCTTCAAGAATGGACGGGAGACCGAAGACTGGAGACCGGGAACCCATGACAGGGCCGTACCGTTCGAAATGGTCACTTCCCGAAATCCGACATTCGCCATTCGCAATCCGAAACCTCTTTCTCCAATTCACTTTTCTACCGCCGTGGTCTCCCGTCTCTGGTCCCCCGTCCCCGGTTGAGAATGAAACGCAGATCGACGCAGCTGCACACTGAAGGGTTTCCGGATCGGCGGATATCTGTGTACATCTGCGTGCGCTCGATGCGACAGATGAAGGAACATCCGGTCTTCGATCCCCCGTCTCCCGTCCCCGGTCTTCCGTCCTTGGCGCTCACTCTGGAGACTTGCCCATTGCGCCACTTCCCTAAATCCGAAATTCGCCATTGACGTTCCCGGTTCTCCCTGATTGCTTTTCACCCTCATTGCGACATAAACTGTGCTCATAAGTTTTGCAGGAGATTGATCCAATGGTCAAAGGTTTGAAAAAATTGAACGCTATCGTATGGAAAGAAGGAGATTGGTACGTGGCGCAATGTCTCGATGTTGACATTGCCAGCCAGGGCAAAACCGAACAGGAAGCCATTACCAATCTGAAAGAGGCGCTGGAACTATATTTTGAGGAACCTCGGTCGACTGTAGAATATAGGCCTCACATCGTTGAGATCGAAGTTCGTGTTGCTTAAACCGCTCCCCTATCATGAGGTCAAACGAAAAATAGAAGCTGCAGGCTTTATTCAGGTGATCCAGAAGGGAAGTCATGTAAAGTTTGTGAAGACAACCGCTGAAGGTACACGCGTGGTGATCATTCCCAAACATCGTGAAATTGCAGTGGGGACTCTGCGCAGTATACTGCGTCAGGCCGGACTTTCCTGAAGAATTTGCCAGATTATGAAGAAGCGTCTGGAAATGGTCGACGGTGTGCGAGTGAAGCAATACCGGGTAATGGTGTACCTGCCGTGTTGTAGGGGCACACCGCTGCCGTGCCCGAAAGACCCCTGCACTAACATCGATCTTTTCCCGGATTGCAGAAGAAATGCTGACTGGCAAAAGCCCAACAGTTGAAGCCGGAATGACGATGAACAGTGAACAGTCAGCAGTGAACAGTTTGTAGTGCGCAGCTGTAAGCCGCATCGAAATCCTGTCGTATGGCAAAAGGCGATGAACCTGGCGGCGGAGATTTACATCGTCGTTGTCTCCGGTCTTCGGTCTCCCGTCTCCGGTCTTCCGTCCTCGGCGCTCACTCCGGAGGCTTGCCCATTGCGCCACTTCCTCAAATTCGAAATCCGACATTCGCCATTCGCAATCCCTTTCATTCGTCACTTCCATGCCCATGCATCTGACTGAATCGGATATTCAACGGCTGACCTGGGAAAAGACGTACAGACGCGGTGAAACCTATTACGCCCGAAACGCCGTGCGCGATATCGTCCTGCGGGAACGTACGTTGTATGCAGAGGTTCAGGGGAGTCGGTTCAAACCGTATCGGGTACGGATCGAATTCGACGCGGCGGGGATTGCGCATACGTTCTGTTCTTGTCCGCAGGGGCGACGCGAAATCTGCAAACACGTCGTCGCAACGCTGTTGACATACGTCCGTAAACCCGACCGGGTGCGTGAACGCCCTTCCCTGCCCGAACTGCTGGCCACACTCGATCGGGAGACGTTGCAAAATCTACTGCTGGATCTCGCCAGCGACGACCCGTATTTAGTCGAATGGATCGACAGCCGGATCGAGTTGCTTCGGGCACGGAAATCGACGGAGGCTCAGGAACTGAACGGTGCACAAAAACGGCCGCCGATCGATGCGGAAGCCATTCGCCGCCATGTTCAGTACATTTTACGCACCGGTGTGCAGGAAAGCGAATATGATATCGAAGAGTGGCAGGTGGACGATGCGATCGACGGATTGTACAACCTTCTTCAAGAGGTCCAGGCATTTGTGGAAGCCGGCGACGGCGAGAACGCCCTGCGCATTCTCGAAGTCATGCTGGATGTGCTCGAGCACGAGGTCTGGATGCCGTATACGGAGCGCGGGTGGGATTTTCTCAAAGAAATGGGACAGGTGCTGATCGAAGCCATCCTCACAGCAGATCTGTCCGTTTTGGAACGGAAACGGTGGGTCGAACGCTTGCAACCGTGGGCGCGTGAAATGGCCGATTACGGGGATGAATCCTTTACTGCGGCTATGATCGCGGCAAAAACGCACTGGAATGATCCGGCGTTGCAACGAATGATGCGTGGCGAAGTCGATATCTATACAGTCTGGGGCAATGTCAATCCTCTGCTACGTGAATCTCTGATCCGTGCATGTTTGAATGTGCTGGAACGCCAGGAACGAATAGAGTCGTTCCTGAACCTTGCACGGGCCGCGTATCAGACGGAACGGTACGTCACCAAACTGATTCAACTCAAACGTTACGACGAGGCGTTGAACGGCGCGTTGCAGCATTTAAATACGCCCTGGGACGCCCTGAGTGTGGCAAAGGCGTTTCGTGCACACGGACAGATGGAAGCGGCTCTGCAGGTGGCGGATTACGGGTTGCGCCTGGGGGTTTATGGGTGGGAAAAGAGAGAACTGGCCGTCTGGTTGCGGGAATTTGCGGACAGCCTGGGGCGAAAGGATATCGCTTTAGACGCAGCGATCCAAGCCTTTCGGGCGCGTGCCTGTCTGGAAGAATACCGGGCGGTGGAACAACTGGCCGGTGACCGGTGGACAAGAATCCGTGCCGAACTCCTGCAGTACCTGCGCCAATCCGGGCCTGAGGTATCTCTGGACAACCGGGTGGACATCTTCCTGTATGAAGATATGATCGACGATGCCATCGACTTGGCCGAACGAAGTAGAGACTCGTACCTGATCGACCGTGTGGTGGACGCCGTGTGGCAGCGTCGGCCGGAATGGACAATCCGTACCTGCCTGAAAATGGCCCGGACGATCATTGAAGAGAAACGATCGGAAGAATACGAGCAGGCCGTGCGCTGGCTGGAAAAAGCGCTGCAGGCGGCTGTGATTGCAGGCCAATTCGACCGGTGGCGGACCGATGTCGAAAACCTGCGCCGCCGCCATCAACGGAAATATAAACTCGTACCCATGCTCGATGCCCTGCTGACAAAAGCCCAGCAAATGAACCTCACATGAACGCATATAAAACCCGAAACATACAACATCCTGTAAGGGTGCTCGATTCCAGGTCGCCCGGCCACGACCGTGACCACCACATCATGGTGGCCACTGCACGGCACATCGGTGCCCACCAGCGGATACGCCAGTGTCCACATCCATGCCGTGACCGGACGATTTCGATCGCTCGCCTCTACAGGTTTCTCCGTCACTTCCCGAAATCCGACATTCGCCATTTGCAACCCGAAATATCTTTTATGGAACGCAGATCGACGCAGATGCACACTGAAGGGTTTCCTGATCTGCGGATATCTGTGTACATCTGCGTGCGCTCGATTCGACAGATCAAGGAACATCCGGTCTCCGGTCCCCCGTCCCCGGTCTTCGGTCCCCCGTCCCCGGTCTCCGGTCTTCCGTCCTCGGCGCTCACTCTGAAGGCTTGCCCATTGCGCCACTTCCCTAAATCCGAAATTCGCCATTGACGTTCCCGGTT
>CAZIRO010000114.1:0-9511 GCA_964541595.1 uncultured Acidobacteriota bacterium | reverse complement strand
GGGACATCGCATGACCGCATGGGGACCCACGGTGTCCCATGGCCTGTCCCGATTTCAGAACAGCCAGCGTTGCTTTTTTCATACGGCTTCGCTATGATGCAGCGTTCGCCTGAACTCAATCCGGAGGACATCGGATGGCACATCGATACATACGGTCCGCCTGTATGGTGCTCGTGCTTGTCTGGGGAATTGCCGTATCCCCGGCGGATGCAGAAACGCCACTTGAACGGGTGCTGCAACTGCACTTTCAAAACCTCGGTGGTATTCAACGCCTGCAACGGGTCAAGACCGTGCATATGGTCGGTCTCGCCAATTTCCGTGGTAACGAAGGTACCACGGAAACGTGGTACAAACGTCCCAACCGGTTCCGGATGCAGTTGGAATACCAGGGCATGACCCTGATTCAGGCATATGACGGTCAACAGGCCTGGTGGGTTCAACCGTTCGGCGGGAGCGATGAACCGGAGATCATGCCCGCGCCTCAGGCCGAGCGGCTGCGGCGCCAGACGCAGGACCTGTTCAGTCCGTTTCTGAATTACAAGAAAAAGGGATATGCCGTGCAGTATATCGGTGAGACACAAATCGACGGACGCGATGTGTACCACCTGCGGCTGCGGCGCCAGCAGTTGATCACGGATTACTATCTGGACAGGCAGACCGCGCTGATTTATAAGGCCGTGACCCGCATGCGGCAACAGCAGCAGACGTTTGTTTCGGAAACCCTGATGCAGGATTATCGCAAGGTCGAGGGGCTCGTCTTTCCGTTTCAGATTCGTACCCTGGTCAACGGTGAAACAGTCTATGAACTCAATGTAACGGTGATCGAAGTGAACATCCCGATCCCCGATCGGTGGTTTGCCTTTCCGAAACAGCAGGGTCATCAACAGCCGTAAAGGGTGCCGCGGATCCCCGGCACGGGGAGGGCGGGTCCTGTATGGGCACACCGTGCCGTGCCCGGACCACCCCTCGCGTGTCACTGTGCACCATCATATTTAATGGTCCATTTCCCAAGTAAAGTGAAAAGGGTACCGGAAGTTGCGGAGATGGGACACAGATGAACGCGGATGTGCACAGATAGGTTGCTTAACCTGCGTCTGTCTGCGTGCATCTGCGTCCGATACGAACGTGGGAAAGGGACTATTTAATGTTCGGCGCGTCGTTTTGCGTCTCTTTCCACCGTTTCCCCGGATTGCTGCATCCGAAACTGTCGAGCGGAGAGCCCGTATTTCTGCATGTAGTACTTCAGAGAACGCAGGGGCAACTGGAGCAATTCCGCTGCTTTCTTGCGGGACCCGCCTGTGGTGCGAAGCGCCCGTACGATCAGGCCCTTGCGGACCTCCTCGATGTAGCGGTCCAGGTCGATCGGGAATTTCACTTCGGCGATGATCGATGCGCAATGCGCCGGTTCGACGCCGTTGAGCACTTCGGGAGGCAGGGCGTGTGGATGGAGTTCCTCGTGCATTTCCACCAGGAGTGCCCGCAGAATGGTGTTTTCCAGTTGTCGCACATTGCCGGGCCACGTATACCGGCGCAGCAACTCGCGTGTTTCAGGTGCGATGGCGCGCACGTGGTTCGGAATCTGACGACGGTACTTGCGTAGAAACATTTCGGCAAGGGGCAGAATGTCTTCCGGTCGCTCGCGCAGCGGCGGGATCGGAATGTGAAACACGTTCAGCCGGTAGAACAGATCCTCCCGGAACAGTCCCTGGGCCACACGTTCCGTCAGGTCCCGATTGGTCGCGGCGATTACGCGAACATCGACGTCGATCGCGTGTGTAGCCCCGATCGGGCGGACTTTTTGTTCCTCCAGTACGCGCAGCAGTTTGGGTTGCATCTCCAGGGGAAGTTCGGCGATCTCGTCCAGGAAGAGGGTGCCCCGATGGGCGATTTCAAAGAGACCTTTCTTATGCGCGATAGCACCCGTGAACGCCCCTTTCACGTGTCCGAACAGTTCAGTTTCCAGCAGTGTGGGGGGCACAGCAGCGCAGTTGATCGAAACAAACGGTCCCGGCCGTTGACTCCACTCGTGGATCAACTGAGCGATGACTTCTTTACCCACTCCGCTTTCTCCAGTGATCAATACCGCAAGGGGAGTGGGCGCAATGCGTTCAACGATTTGCAGCAATGCGCGCATCTGGGGACTCTCAAACACGAGTTCCTGCGGCATCTCAAAATCGCGCAGCCGCTGTCGCAGATACACGTTCTCTTTCCAGAGACGATACTCGTGCAACGCACGGCGAGTGCGATGCACCAGGTGCTGCAGGTCAAAGGGTTTGACCAGATAGTCCACCGCGTGCAGTCGCAGGGCCTCCAGCGCGGTTTCCATGGATGCGTAAGCGGTGATCACAATGACGGGGACGTAGGGATCGTGCTCGCGGATGCGTCGGATGAGGTCAATACCGTTCAGGTCTGGCAGGCGAATGTCAATGATGAAGGCGTCCACCAGATTGTGTTGCAAAAAATCCAGTGCGGCTTTGGCGGTCCCAAACGTCCAGACGTGAAATCCGTGCTGGACGAGGGTCATTTTCATGATCTCACGCAATCCGGCTTCGTCATCCACAATCACGATGTGGTCACTCATGTGTTCTGCCGCATCGGAAGCCAGATATCAAATCGCGTGCCCTGGCCGGGCTGACTTCGTGCTTCAATATACCCCCCGTGTGCATGCACGATATTGTATACGATCGCCAGTCCCAGACCAAGCCCCCCGGTAGAAGAATCTTGAAAAGGTTGAAAGAGATGGGCCATCCGTTCCGGGGGGATCCCCACGCCAGTGTCCTGGATCTGCAGATGGAACCAGTCCCGTTCCGACCGCGCACGGATCCAGATCCGGCCCCTGTCCGGCACGGCCTGGACGGCATTGACGATAAGGTTCCACAGGATCTGTTTGAACTGGTGCGCATCCGCATGCAGGCACAGGTCGTTCGGATACACGTCCACTTCCCATTGGATGGCGCGACCGTTCATATCCGGCAGCATCTGCACGAGTCGCTGGACTTCCTTGACGGCCTCCAGGACGTGAAACTCCGTGGGCATGATGGGCGGCGGACTGGCGAAGTGCACGAAATGGTCCACGACCTCTTTGAGCCGCTGGGTCTCTTTGTGCAGGATGTCCAGGATGGCTTTCTGATCGGCGTTGGGGTTTTCGACGAGCAACTGTACGGCACCGTGAATCGCCGCCAGCGGGTTTTTGATCTCATGAGCCAGGCCCGCGGCCATTTGCGCAACGGCGAGGATGCGGTCCTGCGCGCGTTCTTTCGACTGTCGTTTCAGTGCGTCCGTGACGTCATGGAAGATCCAGAGCCATTTATCCCCGGTGGCCGCTGAGGCGTAGCGAATGCCGAAAATGTCGAAAACGCGGTGCTCCGGACTTTCCCAGCGGATGTGCCATTCTTCTTCCCGGTGGAGGCGCTGGGGGTCCAGGGTCAACCCCAGAGCCGCCCACCAGGGGTCCCGTGTCCCGGACACGGTCCGTTCAAGCAGTGTGCGCGCTGGCCGGTTCAGAAAGAGAATGCGTCCCTCGCGATCGGACAGGATCAGGCCATTCGGGAAGTTTTCCACGATGAACTGGAGTATCTGTTGCAGATTACGGACTTTTTCACGTTCGGCACGTGCACGTGCCTGCGAACGCCGGGCGGTCTCCACGGGAATGCTGACCAGCCACGCGGTCAGCGCAAATCCGGTCAGGTGCAGGCCCAGGTTGTACAGTGCCGGTTTTGCCGGTTCCGGATCGATGGGAAACCATTCGGAGGCAAGAATGGGAAACCAGTGATAGAGCGTACCCAGAATGGAGATCCCGTAGAAGATCGACGCCGTGAATGCCAGCCGGAAAAGTCCCTTGCGATCCAGAATCAAACCGCTGACGGCGATGAAGAGGACGTACAGCATACTGAGCGGGCTTCGGTAGGAACCGGTAACGTGCGTGATTGCGGTGATCGTGCTCAGATCAAGCAGCAGTTGCATGGAAAGCATCCACGGGTGGAACCCGATCGCCAGATAGAGCAGAATGCTCCCGAGTGAATACCCGAGGACATAAATGATGAGGACATAGATGATGGGGATGTTGACCACTTCCTGCGCCAGGATCTGAACGAGCGCAATCGATCCGAGGACCACGATGGCGACGAGGATCCGAACGGCCAGGTAGAACTCAAATGTCCGTGCGTGCACGGCTCTGCCGGATCAGCCGATCTTGGCGATGAGCGAGAACAGGGGGAGGTACATGGACACGACAATGCCACCGATGACCACGCCGAGAAATGCGATCATGATCGGCTCGATCAGCGCCATGAGTCCCTCGATCGCCGCGTCCACTTCTTCCTCGTAGAATTCCGCGACTTTATTCATCATGGTGTCCAGTGCGCCGGTCTGTTCACCGACGCTGATCATGTGGATCACGATCGGGGGAAACTGGCCGGTTTTTTCCAGCGACTCGGCAATTCCCTTGCCGCCTTCGACGTCCACACGCGCCTGCAGCAGGGCTTTTTCAATGACCGCATTACCAGACGTCTTGGCTGTTACCTGCATGGCTTCAATGATGGGGACACCGCTGCTCACCAGTGTCGCCATCGTGCGGCAGAATCGGGCAACGGCGATCTTCCGGAGTACGCCTCCGACGATGGGAAGTCGCAGGGCCAGTCGATCGAAAAACATCCGTCCCGTTTCACTGCGTTTGTACCAGTTGCGCAACAGGAGGAACAACACGACGAGCAAAATGAGCAGGAAGAAACCGAACCGTTGCACGATCAGGCTGAGTGCGATCACGATGCGTGTGGGCAGGGGCAGTTCCGCGCCGAGTTCGCTGAACAGGGTCGCGAACGTGGGAATCACGTAACGCAGGATCACGGCAACCACGATGGCCGCGATGGTGATCACGGCGATCGGATAGGTCATTGCGGAACGCACAGCCCGGCGCAGTCGCATGATCTTTTCCAGGTGCGCGGCCAGTCGCTGCAGGATCGTGTCCAGAATACCGCCGGTTTCACCGGCTTCGACGAGGTTCGTGTACAGATCGTCGAATACCCGGGGGTGTTTGCGCAGTGCGTTCGCCAGTGAGGAGCCCGCTTCGACATCGTCCCGGACTTCCATCAGGATCTTCTGGAACACCTTGTTCTCCGTCTGCGTGGAGAGGATCTCCAGACACTGGAGAATGGGCAAACCCGCATCGATCATCACAGAGAACTGGCGGGTAAAGATCGCCACCTCCCGAAGCGGTACCCCACGGCGCAGGAACGGCAGCGCGATTTCCCGCCCCTTTTCGCGAATCTGATCGACGATGATCTGCTGCCGCCGCAGCAACGCGCGGGCTTCGTCCTTGGATGCCGCCTGGATGACGCCGGTCATCACGCGATCACCCTGACGGCCCCGATATTCGTAGACGGGCATACAGTCCCTCCTGGTGTGACCTCAAAACGCCGGCAGGCCGATCAGCGCCGCGCCTGTCGAGAGTGCACGGGCCCGCCGCGTCGATTGATCAGTTCCATGAGTTCGTCCGGATCGTGCGATGCGTTCAGGGCCGTTTCCAATGTGATCTTTCGTGACAGGTACAGTTGCGCCAGGGACTGGTTGAATGTCTGCATACCGTGCTGTAACTGACCGGTCTGCATGACACCGTAAATCTGGTGGATCTTGTCCTCGCGGATCAGGTGGCGAATGGCTTTATTCGGCAGCAGGATCTCGGTGGCGAGAACGCGTCCACGGCCGTCCGCACGCGGAAGCAACGCCTGACAGATGATCCCCTGCAGGATCAGCGCCAGTTGCGCGCGCACCTGCGGTTGTTGATGCTGCGGAAACACGTCCACGATGCGGTGAATGGTCTCAGCAGCGGAGTTGGTATGCAGCGTCGCGAACGTCAGGTGCCCGGTTTCCGCAATTCGAATCGCCGTTTCGATGGTTTCCAGGTCGCGCATTTCTCCGACGAGCACGACGTCCGGATCCTGACGCAGCACGGCGCGCAGTGCGTTGGCAAATGAATGCGTGTCGTTGTGCACCTCCCGCTGGTTGACCAGCGCACGTTTGTGATGATGAATGTACTCGATGGGGTCTTCGATCGTGACGATGTGTACGGGCCGTTCCCGGTTGATCTTGTCGATCATCGCGGCAAGTGTCGTCGATTTTCCGCTCCCGGTCGGACCGGTCACGAGCACGAGTCCCCGTGGCTTGTTGCACAGCGTCTGGACGATGGGCGGCAGTCCGAGTTCCTCGAAACCGCGGATCTCGTGGGGGATCAGACGAAACGCTGCGGCCACCGAACCGCGCTGAAAGTACACGTTCGCCCGAAACCGACCGATGCCCTTGATACCGAAACTGAAGTCGAGTTCCAGGTTCTCTTCCAGCCGTTTTTTCTGAGAGTCCGTCAGGACACTGTAGCACAGCCGTTTGGTATCCACCGGGGTCAGTTTGGGGAAATCCGTCATGGGCACCAGCGCACCGTGAATGCGGGCAACCGGATGCTGTCCGGTCGTGATATGCAGGTCGGTTCCCTCCATTTCGACCATACGGGTGAGCAGTTCATGTAGTGTAATGGCCATACGGGCCTCCTGTTCTCCAGTGTGCCGGAAGGATTTACTTCACCGTTTCGCGCAACACTTCTTCAATCGTGGTAATGCCGTTCATGATCTTGATGAGACCGCTTCGGCGCAGCGTGATCATGCCTTTTTCGATCGCCACACGACGGATCTCCAGGGCCGAAGCCCCGGACAGGATCATCTCACGGATGTCATCGTCAAATTCAAGGACCTCGAACAGTCCGATACGGCCTTTATACCCCGTATTGTTGCAGTTCGAACACCCGCGTCCCTTATAGATCTTGACGCTTTTCGCCTCCTCCGGAGTGAATCCGATGTCGATCAGCGTCTGGGTGGGGATCTTGACTTCTTCTTTACACTCCGGACAGATCCGGCGCACCAGCCGCTGGGCCTGCACGAGGTGCACGGATGTGGCCACGAGGAATGGCTCGATCCCCATGTTCATCAGTCGCGTGATCGTGCTCGGTGCATCGTTGGTGTGCAGAGTGGAGAGCACCAGGTGACCGGTCAGTGCAGCCTTGATGGCGATTTCGGCTGTTTCGAAATCGCGGATCTCCCCGACCAGAATGATGTTCGGGTCCTGCCGGAGAAACGAACGGAGTGCAGCCGCAAACGTCAGTCCGATGGCTTCGTTCACCTGGACCTGATTGATGCCGTGTAGATTGAATTCCACCGGGTCTTCCGCTGTGATGATGTTCACCTCCGGTGTGTTCAAACGGGAAATGGCCGAATACAGCGTGTTCGTCTTTCCGCTTCCAGTGGGTCCGGTCACCAGAATCATGCCCCACGGTTTGGAGATCGCCCGGTCGAATCGCTCCAGCGACTCCGGTTCGTAGCCGAGTTTCGTCATGTCGAGAAAAAGACGTTCCGGATCGAGGATCCGAATGACTGTCTTTTCGCCCCAGATCGTCGGCAGTACGGACACCCGAAAATCGAGTGTCTTCTTGCGACCGCCCAGATTCATGCGCATCTTGATGCGACCGTCCTGGGGCAACCGTTTTTCCGCAATGTCGAGTCGAGCCATCACCTTGATGCGGGAGGTGATCGCATCACGCAACTTGATCGGTGGAGTAAATATGGGGTGCAGAATGCCGTCGATGCGAAAACGCACACGCAGTTCTTTTTCGTACGGTTCGATGTGCACATCGCTGGCACCCTGTTTGACCGCTTCATACAGGATCTTGTTCACGAGTTTGATGATGGGTCGCTGTTCCGCAGCCTGCGCCAGTGCCTCGGCATCCACGACGATATCGTCGACGATCTCCTCCATGGCCTCGTCGCCGAGTTCCTCGTCGATGAGTTCTTCAAAAGAGGGTTCCGCACCTGCAGCCACTTCTTCCGCATGGCGGGCGAGATCAATGGCGTGTTCGCCACCGTAGTACCTGCGGATCGCTTCTTCGATCATCGTTTCCGGAGCAACCACGGGTTCAACCGTGTAAGACGTGGCAAACTCCACCTGCGTGATGGCTTCCAGATCGGCCGGATCGGCCATCGCAATGGTCAGTACAGCCCCCGATTTGCTGACCGGGACGAGCATGTATCGCCGACAGAGTTCGGCAGGAACGAGACGAATGACGGCGGGATCGATTTCAAAGTGACGCAGGTTGATCGAAGGTACACCGTGCTTTTTGCTCAAAAAGTCCGCCAGGTCTTCTTCCGTAATATATCCGAGTTCGACCAGACAGACGCCGATGCGTTTTCCCGTCTCCCGTTGATAATCCAGGGCCCGTTCCAGTTGTTCCCGGGTGATCAACCCCGCTTCGAGCAACATTTCACCCAGGCGTTTGGACATACAACCTCCTACGGAAGTGCAGTCGTGGACTGCAGGGTCTGCCGGGCGGCCTCGATCGCTTCCAGCGCACCGGCAAGCGTGACCCTGTCAACATATCCCATATGGGCAATACGAAAGATGCGCCCCTTGAGCGGTCCCTGTCCGCCGGCGACCCAGAGACCGTACTGCGTTTTGAGGTAACCCAGCCAGTCCGTGGACTGCAGTTCGGAAGGCAGTTCAACGGCGGTCAGGGCTGCCGCAGGGTGCTCCTGCGCGAATAACGACCAACCGTGCGCGGTGAAAAACTGTCGGCACATCTCGGCCAACTGACGGCAATGGTCGACCAACGCTTCGAGACCTCCCCGGTGTTTAATATATTTTAGGACTTCTTGTAGGCCAAATACAAGTTCGATGGCCGGGGTGAATGCCCCCGTGCTCTCCAACTGACCCGCACGCAGGCGCAGGAGATCCAGATAGTACGGTCGGTGTGGTGTCACACGCACCTTGTCCCAGGCCCGCGCGCTCAGCGCTACCATCGCCAGACCGGGGGGTAACATCCAGGCCTTCTGGCTCGCCGTCACGATGCCGTCAATACCCCATTCGCGGATGCGAATGTCCATCGTGCCGAGACCGCTGATGGCGTCCACGATCCAGAAGACCTCTCGCGCACGCACGACCGGTGCGATCGCCGCAAGCGGGTTTTCGACACCCGTGGACGTTTCACACGCCTGCATGAGCAGCCCCCGGGCGTCCGGATGGGCACGCAGCGTGTCCGCAATGTGTTCGGGATGGAGTGCATACCCGAGCGGGCGACGGACCTCAACCACCTGCAGGCCCCGCTGGCGCGCGATGTCGACCCAGCGATCGCCGAACTTGCCGATTGTACCCACGATGACCTTTTCGCCGGGTGCAAACAGGTTGCTCACCAGGGCGTCCATACCGGCGGTGCCCGATCCCGTGATCAGAATGACCGGCGTGTCCACATGCCAGAGTGCCTGCAGCGTTGCCGTCACGTCTTCCCAGACGGCACGGAATTCGGGATGTCGGTGGTGGATCCCCCGCGCCCGTTGCATGGCCGTCCAGACAAAATCCGGCACGGGTGTGGGTCCGGGAGTGAGCAGCCATCTCCGCTGAATCATACGTTCTCCCTCAAGACCGCACGTTGGAACAGTATATCGGAATCGGTGGGAGAATACCAGTGGGGGATCTCCTG